>NZ_JBJGZO010000008.1:0-194947 GCF_054050575.1 Blastococcus sp. SYSU D00868 | reverse complement strand
CCTCCTCGCTGCGGGTGCCGACCGACAGGTGCTCCTCGGAGCGGGTCATCGCGCTGTCGGTGGTCGGGCCGGAGGTGTCGTGGCCGACGGTGCCGCGGGTCTCGTAGCCGCCCGTGGTGCCGGTGGTGGCCATGCCGGTCGTCGACTCGGTGCCGGTGGTCAGGCCCGCGGTCGTGGTGTCGGTCCGGGTGGTGTCGGTGTGACCGGCGCCGCTGTCCAGGCCGTAGTAGCGGTAGAGCTCCTGCTCCTCCTGCGGGGAGAGGTGCCCGTCGGTGTCGATCTTGGGGGCGTCCTTGACGCGGTCCTTGCTCACCGGCACGCGGACGCCGTCGTTGGTCAGGTCCGCGTTGCGGATCGGGACGAAGGACTCCTTCGTGCCGAACAGGCCGGTGCGTACGGTCACCCACTCCGGCTGCCCGGTCTCGTCGTCGAGGTAGACCTCGGACGCCGAACCGATCTTGCTGCCGGTCTCGTCGTAGACGTCCTGGCCGATCACTCGGCTGATGCTCTCGGTGCCGATCATGGTGGTTGGCTCCCATCCAGTGGTGGTCACGCGGTCACTCCAAGCCATTGCCTGTCCGGAGATCACGAAACGGCCTCGCCCGTTCCGACACGCCCGGAGCCGCCGTGGCGCTCCGCCCGGAACGGACGGTCCGGTCGACCCCCGATCACGGCGAAGGCCCAGGTCACGCGGGCCGGACGGGCTCGGACGACGCATGGGCAGAGGGACGCCCGGAAGTCCAGGACATCCGGTCACACTCCGTCATCCCCCGGTCGCCCGGGCGTGTCACGGTCGCGCGCCCGGCGCGTCGTCCCGCCGTCCGCCGGAGCGCTGCACAGACTCGACGCGTGCCACCTCGCTCCCCCTACGACGACCTGGTCCACCCGCGGACCGAGAAGAAGCCCGCCCCGCAGGTCGAGGCCGAGCGCGACCTCGTCGTCGAGGACCCGAGCTCCGGGTTCGTCGGCGCGGTGGTGCGCTGCGAGAAGGACGTCGTCCACCTCGAGGACCGCTTCGGGCGCGTCCGCGGCTACCCGCTGGGCCCGGGCTTCTGGGTGGACGGGCGCCCCGTCGTCCTCGTCCGCCCGAAGCCGGCCGCCCCGGCGACCCCGACGCGCAGCGCCTCGGGGTCGACCTACGTCGCCGGCGCGCGGGCCCGCGTGGCCCGCGAGGGCCGGATCTACGTCGAGGGCAAGCACGACGCCGAGCTCGTCGAGAAGGTGTGGGGCCACGACCTGCGCATCGAGGGCGTGGTCGTCGAGCCGCTGCACGGCGTCGACGACCTGCCCGGCATCGTGCGCGACTTCCGCCCCTCGGCGGGACGGCGGCTGGGCGTGCTGGTCGACCACCTGGTGAGGGGGTCGAAGGAGTCGCGGATCGCCGAGCAGGTGACCGGCGCGCACGCGCTGGTCGTCGGCCACCCGTTCATCGACATCTGGCAGGCGGTGAAGCCGCAGGTCGTCGGGATCCGCGCCTGGCCGACCGTCCCGAAGGGCGAGGACTGGAAGACCGGCGTCTGCCGCCGGCTGGGCTGGGAGGACGACACCGGCTACGTGTGGGCGCAGCGCATCCTGGCCCGCGTCCGCACCTGGACCGACCTCGAGCCGGCGCTGATCGGCCGCGTCGAGGAGCTCATCGACTTCGTGACGACGGACTGAGCCCCGGGAGCTCGCTGCAGACGCCAGACTGCTCGGGTGGCGGCCGGGGCGCTCGTGCGGACGGCGGCGCTCACCGCCCTCGTGACCGCGTGCCTCACCGGGTGCGGTGCCGCTGCTCGGGGCACCGACCCGGCCGCGCGCGACCTGGGCCCCGTCCGCCCGGCGGCCGGGGGTGCCGAGCTCGTCGTCGACACCCAGCCGCTCGAGGCCCCCGTCCTCGTCGACCCGGTCCCGGGGGACCTGCTGCCCACCGAGCTCTGGTACAGCCCGCCGGACCCCGGCCTCGCGTCCGGGCGCGCCACGCTGTACGGCGACCCGGCGCTCGCCGACACCCTGGACGGGCCGGTCCTCCTGGTCGGGACGAGCGCGGGGTCGGCGGCCATCGCCGGCCCCGGGCACGACGCCCCCGCCGAGCAGGTCGACCTCGGCGGACGGACCGGCCGCGTGGTCCGGGACGCCGACCGGACCTGGGTCCTGGTCGAGGGGAACGACTCCGTGGAGTTCGTCGTCGGCCGGGGGATCGGCGAGGACGAGCTCGTCGCGGCGGCGCGGGGGGCCGACTTCGGCTCGGCCACGGCGACGCTCGGGCCGGACGCCGTCCCGCCCGGGCTGGAGCCGCTGGTCGCCGGCAGCCCGCCCGACGGGCCCGGCGCCGGGCCGGGCGAGCACGTGTTCCTCGTGGGCGACTCCACCTGGATCTCCGTCGTCGCCGTGCGCGCCGATCCCCGCCTCGCGGCCCTGTGGGGGTTCTGGGTCGACGACGCGACGGGCACCCCGGTGCGCGGCCGGCCGGGGTCCGCGGGCGTCCTGCGGGGTACCCAGCTCGGCGGGCCGGAGGCCCCGGGACGGGTGTGGGCCGAGGACGGCATGGTCCTGGCGGCCGTCGCGACCCTGGACCTGGCCGGGGAGGCGGGCGGCCTGCTCGACCGGGTGGTCTCCGGCCTGCGCGTGGCCACGTGGGCGGAGTTCGAGGCGGCGCGCGAGGAGATCCTCGAGCGCCCGCCGACCCGCGAGGAGGTGCCGACGCTCCGGCCGGACAGCGGCTTCGTCAGCGGCGTCGACGGTGGCGTCCGCTGGTCGTTCGAGCTGTACCCGAATCCGTGTCCCGGCATGGAGGACTGGAGCGCCACGTACGTCGACCTCACCTCCGGCGGCGGAGGCGGCGGATCCGTCCTCCCGCCGCCGCTGGGTGAGGTCGCCGTCCACGTGGGTGGGTCGATCGTCGGTGGCGTCGCCCCGCCAGGCACGGCTCGGGTCACCGTCACCGGCCCCGACGGGAGCACCCGCGAGGCGGTGCTCTCCGATGTCGGGCCGCGTCCCGGCGAACGGGTCTGGGGCGCGTTCCTCCCCGACGTCACCTCGGCGTCGACGTCCCCCACCCCGCCGTACGTCTTCTGGTCGGTCACCGCGACGGCGTACGACGCGGCCGGCACCGTCCTGCACAGCCGGACGGTGTAGCGGAGTCGCTGGGGAACGGTTTCCGTCACCCAGCGACTCCGCTCTGGCTCAGCGCGGCACGTAGTCGAACGTGTCGGGGTCGGGGCCGGTGCGCTCGTTCCGGTCGAGGGCGGTGATGGCGGTCATCGCGTCCTGGTCGAGCTCGAAGTCGAACAGGGCGACGTTCTCCTCGATCCGGCTGCGGGTGACCGACTTCGGGAAGACGACGTCGCCGCGCTGCACGTGCCAGCGCAGCACGACCTGCGCCGGGGTCCGGCCGAGGCGCTCGGCCACCTCCTCGACCACCGGGTCGTCGAGCACCTTGCCCTGCGCGATGGGCGACCAGGCCTCGGTGACGATCTGGTGCTCGGCGCCGAACGCCCGGACGTCGTCCTGGACGAGGTAGGGGTGCACCTCGATCTGGTTGACCGCCGGCCGGACCTCGGTCTCGGCGAACAGCCGGCGCAGGTGGTGCGGGTTGAAGTTGGAGACGCCGATCGCGCGGCAGCGGCCGCCGGCGTAGATCTCCTCCATCGCCTTCCACGTCTCCACGTAGTCGACGTCGATCGTCGGCAGCGGCCAGTGGATCAGGAACAGGTCGAGGTGGTCGGTGCCGAGGTCGGCCAGCGTCCGGTCGAACGCGCGCAGCGCGTCGTCCCGCCGGTGGAAGCCGTTGTTCAGCTTGCTGGTCACGAAGACCTCGCCGCGGTCCAGCCCGGAACGGCGGATCGCCTCGCCGACGCCCTTCTCGTTGCCGTACATCTCGGCGGTGTCGATGTGGCGGTAGCCGATCTCCAGCGCGGTGGTGACCGCGTCGGCGGTCTCCGCCGGCGGGATCTGGTAGACGCCGAAGCCCAGCTGGGGGATCTCGACGCCGTTGTTCAGGCGGATGGTGGGCACGGTTGCCACGGGGTGGTTCCTCTCGGTCTCGCGGTGGGAGCGCGCGACCCGGTCGCGCACCTCCTTCCGCTCGGCCGCTACCCCGCGACCCCCCGCTCAACCGGTGCCCCCGGTGCGGCCTGCGCCACCCCGGGCCGCGGGCGCAGCAGCGGCGCGCCGGCCAGCGCGAGCACGGCCGCCAGCGCCGCGCCGAGCGCCGGGACGGCGAACGCGCTCTCCGCGCCCCAGGCGTCGACGGCCGCGCCGGCCAGGGCCGACCCCGCGGTGACCCCGAGCGTCAGGCCGGTGATGGTCCAGGCCAGCGACTCGGTGAGCACGCCGGGCGCGGCGCGGGACTCGACCAGCGACGTGCCCGACACGAGCACGGGGGCGATGGTCAGGCCGGCCAGGAAGCCGCAGCCGATGAGCACCGGCAGCGACCCGACGCCCCACAGCGGCTGGGCGGCCAGCCCGAAGGCGACCGCCGTCCCGACGAAGCGGGCGGCCAGCGTGCCCGGCAGCCGGGCCAGCCCGTACACCAGGCCGGCGACCAGGCTGCCCCCGGCGAAGACCGCCAGCGCGGCTCCGGACAGCGCCGGGACGCCCTCCTCCTCGGCGAAGCCGACGACGACGACGTCCAGGGAGCCGAAGACCACGCCGACGGCCAGGTAGGAGACGACGACCACGAGCAGGGTCGGCGTGAGCACCGACCGGCGCCGGCCGGGCCCGCCCGCGCCGAGCGGGGTGCGCGGCGGCTCGGTGTCGCGCTGAGCGGACAGCCACAGGCCGCCGACCACCCCGGACACGATGCCGGTGAGGAACCCGACCGGCGGGGCGACCAGCGTGGCCAGCAGGGTCACCAGCGGCGGGCCGAGGACGAAGGTGACCTCGTCGGCCACCGCCTCGAAGGCGAAGGCCGTCTGCCGTCCGGCGGGGTCCAGCGCCGCCGACCACCGCGCGCGGATCAGCGAGCCGATGTTGGGGCCGCTGGCCCCGGCCGCCGCGGCGAGCAGGAACCACGTCCACGACGGCGTCCCCGCCACGACGGCGGCGACGAACGCGACGCCGGTGACGGCGAAGGCGACCATGGCCAGCCGCAGCACGCGGCCCTGGCCGCGGCGGTCCATGGCCCGCCCCCACTGCGGCCCGGCCAGGCCGTAGCAGAGCGCCAGGACGCCGGACACCGCGCCGGCCAGGCCGTAGCTGCCGGTCTCGCCCTCCACCAGGAGCACGGCGCCGAGGCCGAGCATCGGGGCCGGGAGGCGGGCGATCCAGCCGGCCGCGGTGAACGCCCGCGCCCCCGGGACGGCGAACAGGCGGGCGTAGGGGCTGAAGACGGTGCGGGCTGACACTGCGGTTCTCGCGCTTCCTGGCCACAGGCGAGTGCGGGGTGGGACCCGCCGGGCTCTCGGGTGGCCCGGCGACCGTAGCAACGCCGGCCGCCCGGCCGCCCGCGGTTTCCCCGCACGGGCGACGCTGCGCCCGACGTCGCCGTCCCGCACTACATTCGGGGGATGACCTCGCCGAGCCCGCTCCCGGACCCGGTGCTGCGCCGTCCCGATCCGGTGCCCGGCACCGGCGGCCTGGTCGACCGCTACGGGCGGGTGGCCACCGACCTGCGGGTGTCGCTGACCGACCGGTGCAACCTGCGCTGCACGTACTGCATGCCGCCCGAGGGGCTGGACTGGCTGCCCAAGGTCGAGGTGCTCACCGACGAGGAGATCGTCCGGCTGGTGCGGATCGGCGTCGAGCGGCTGGGCATCCGCGAGGTGCGCTTCACCGGCGGCGAGCCGCTGCTGCGCCCCGGGCTGCCGGGCATCGTCGCCGCGGCGACCGCCCTCGCCCCGCGGCCCGAGGTCAGCCTGACGACCAACGCCATCGGCCTGGCCCGGATGGCACCCGCGCTGGCCGAGGCCGGCCTCGACCGGATCAACGTCAGCCTCGACACCCTCGACCCGGCCCGGTTCAAGCAGCTCACCCACCGCGATCGGCTGGACGACGTCCTCGCCGGGCTGGCCGCCGCCCAGGCCGCCGGGCTGACGCCGGTGAAGGTCAACGCCGTCCTGCTGCACGGCCTCAACGACGTCGACGCCCTGCCGCTGCTCGACTTCTGCCTCGAGCGCGGCTACCAGCTGCGGTTCATCGAGCAGATGCCGCTCGACGCCCACCACGCCTGGACCCGCGGGCGGATGGTCACCGCCGAGGACATCCTCGAGCGCCTGTCGGCCGCGCACACGCTCACCCCGGACACCGAGGAGCGCGGCTCGGCCCCGGCCGAGCGCTGGCTGGTCGACGGCGGCCCGGCCACGGTCGGGATCATCGCCTCGGTCACCCGGTCGTTCTGCGGCAGCTGCGACCGCACCCGGCTCACCGCCGACGGGCAGATCCGCAACTGCCTGTTCGCGCGCGAGGAGTCCGACCTGCGGACGGCGCTGCGGGCCGGCGCCTCCGACGACGAGCTGGCCGACCGCTGGCGGGTCGCCACGCTGGGCAAGCTGCCCGGGCACGGCATCGACGACCCGAGCTTCCTGCAGCCCAGCCGGCCGATGTCGGCGATCGGCGGCTGACCGTGAGCGGACAGGGGCGTGAGCATCGCAGCGAGCGCCAGCGAGCGAGGAGCGGAGCGCCCCGCGGGAGCGAACCCGAGGGCACCGTGACCGTCACCGTGCGCTACTTCGCCGGGGCCCGCGCCGCCGCCGGCGTGGAGACCGAGGCCCGGGCGGCCGGCACGCTCGAGGAGCTGGTGCGGCAGATGGCGCAGGCCCACGGCGCGAAGCTGGAGCGGGTGCTGACCGCCTGCTCGTTCCTCGTCGACGGGGCGCAGGCGCGCGACCCGCGCACCGCGCTCCCGCCCGGTTCCGTGGTCGACGTGCTGCCGCCCTTCGCAGGAGGATGACCCCATGAGCCTCTTCGACAAGGCCAAGGCCAAGGCCGAGCAGCTGCTGGGACGCGCCGAGCAGCTCTACGGGGAGTCGCACGGTGACGCCGCGGCCACCCTCGACGGCGAGGCGCGACGCATCGAGGGCGAGGTCGAGGAAGAGGAGGCCGAGCGCGAGGAGGCCGCCGAGGAGGCCCGCAAGCACGGCGACGACGGCCTCGCCGGCGCCCGCTGAGCGCCCGGGCGGAGCAGGCCTGGACGACGACCGACGGATCCGTCGGGACCCCGCGTCCGACGGGTGAGGAGAGCCCGCCATGTCCCTCCCCGCGATCGCCGACATGGCGCCCTGGCGCGACTGGCGCGCCGCCGCCACGGGGGCGCTGCGGTTCCTGCACACCCAGCTCGCCTGGGACGTCTGGATGGTCACCCGCGTGGTCGGGGACCGGCAGGTCGTCCTGTACGCGGAGCCGGCCGAGGCCGTGCGGCCGGGGCTGAGCTACCCGTGGGAGGACAGCTTCTGCCGGCAGATGGTGAGCGGCGAGGCGCCGCGGGTGGCGACCGTGACCGCGGCCGTGCCCGAGTACGCCAGCCGGCTGCCCGCCGAGGGCCTGCCGGTCGCCGCCTACCTGGGCGTGCCCGTGGTCGGCCGGGACGGCGAGCTGTTCGGCACGGTGTGCGCGCTGGGGTTCCGCGCCCGGCCGCTCAGCGCGGCCCGCGACCTGCCGCTGGTGGAGCACGTCGCGCGGATGCTCAGCACGCTGCTGGCCGCCGGGATGGACCCCGGGCCGGTGCCCGAGGAGCCGCCCGCCGCGGCGGCCAACCCTCACGCGGTGAGCCGGTGAGCCCCTAGGGGCAGGCCACCCACTCCTCCGCGCCGTCGGTGAAGACCTGCCGCTTCCAGATCGGCAGCCGCTTCTTCACCTCGTCGACGAGCTCGGCGCAGGCGGTGAACGCCGCGCCGCGGTGGGCCGCGCTGACTGCGCAGGCCAGGGCGACGTCGCCGATGCCCAGCAGGCCGATGCGGTGCGAGACGGCGACCGCCTGGACCCCGGGCCGCGCCGCGAACTCCTCCGCCAGCTGCCGGATGACCTCGTCCGCGCTGGGGTGCCCGACGTACTCCAGCTCGGTCACCGACCGGCCGCCGTCGTGGTCGCGGACGACGCCCGCGAAGGAGACGACGGCGCCGGCCGCCTTGTCGGCCACGGCGTCCTCGTGCTCGGCCACCGAGAGCGGCTCGTCGACGACCCGGGCGATCATCGGGCTGGTCACGGCGCCGACGGTACCCCGCCCGGCGGCACGTCGAGGTCGACCGGATCGGCCAGGCCGGTGCAGTCGACCTCGGTGACGGCATGCCCGGCGAGGTAGCGGCGGGCCCCCTCGTCCCCGGTCGCCGTGGCGGCCACGCCGGCCCAGTGGTCGCGGCCGAGCAGCACGGGGTGGCCGCGGACGCCGTCGTAGGTGGCGATCGCCAGCGCAGCGGGGGCGGCGTGCTCCGCCACCCGCTGCAGCGCCGCGGGCGTCATGCCGGGCATGTCGACCAGGGTCACCAGCGCCGCGTCGATGGCTCCCCCACCCCGGGGCCCCGCCGCCACGGACCAGGAGCGCAGGCCGTCCAGGCCGGTGCGCAGCGAGGACGCCATGCCGGTCTCCCACTCGGCGTTGGCCAGCACGGTCGCGCCGTCGAGGTCCGCCGTCCGCCAGACGTCGACCGCGCGGGCGCCGAGGACGACGAGCACCGGGTCGCAGACCGCGCGCGCCGTTCGCACCGCCCGCTCGACCAGGAGGCTGCCCTCGTACTCGACCAGCGCCTTGGGCATCCCGTACCGGCGGCCGCCGCCGGCGGCCAGGACGAGGGCGGCGGTGGTCGGGGTGGGCGGGGCCATGGGACCAGCCTCTCAGCGCTGGTAGACGGCGACCTCGGCGGCCTTCACGCTCGCCCACAGCCGCGCGCCGGGGGCCAGGCCCAGCTCGGCGAAGGCGCCGGCGGTGACGTCGGCCAGCAGCGGCACCTCGCCGTCGAGCTCGCAGCGCACGGTCGCGCCGTGCGGGGTGGCGCTGGCCACCACGACCGGCCAGACGTTGCGCGGGCTGCCGTGCGGCGGCTCGGGGTAGAGCGCGACCGACTCCGGCCGGACGGCGACGAACACCGGCCCGGCGGCGGGCTCGGCCACCGCGACCCGGCCGCCGCCGTCCAGGCGCACCGTCGTCCCCTCGCCGGTGCCGGGCAGCAGCGCGAGGCCGACCAGCCGGGCGACGTAGTCGGTGCGCGGGCGGCGGGCCACCTCCCCGGGCGGGCCGGCCTGCACCACCCGGCCCTCCTCGACCACCACGACGCGGTCGGCCAGGGCCATGGCGTCGACCGGGTCGTGGGTGACCAGCACGGTGCTGCCGGGGAAGGCGCCCAGGTGACGGCGCAGCTCGGCGCGGACGGTGAGCCGGGTGCGCGCGTCCAGCGCCGACAGCGGCTCGTCGAGCAGCAGCAGCGCGGGCTCGCCGGCCAGCGCGCGGGCGAGGGCGACCCGCTGCGCCTGGCCGCCGGAGAGCTGCCCGGGACGGCGGCCGCCCAGCTCGCCGAGCTCGACCCGCTCGAGCCACCGCGCGGCGGCCTCGCGGGCCTCGCGGCGGCCGGCGCCGCGGGTGCGCAGCCCGAAGGCCACGTTGTCGACCACGGTCAGGTGCGGGAAGAGCAGGTGGTCCTGGAAGACCATGCCCAGCCGGCGGCGGTGCGGCGGGAGGTGCACGCCGGCGGGGACGTCGTCCCACGGCTCGCCGTCCACCGCGACCCGGCCGCCGTCGGGTGGGAGCAGCCCGGCGAGGACGCGCAGCAGGGTGGACTTGCCCGCGCCGTTGGGCCCGAGGACGGCGAGGACCTCACCGTCGGCCACCTGGACGTCGAGTTCCACGTGGAACGACCCCCGCCGCACGCGGACCTCCGCGGCGAGGCTCACGGTGCGGCTCCGGCGCGCCCCAGCCACCGGCCGCGGAGGAGCAGCAGCGTGGCGAGCGAGACGGTGAGCAGCACCAGCGAGAGGACGATCGCCGACTCCGGGTCGCGCTGCAGCGCCAGGTAGACGGCCAGCGGCATCGTCTGCGTCGTCCCCGGGAAGTTGCCGGCGAAGGTGATGGTGGCGCCGAACTCGCCCAGCGCGCGGGCCCAGCAGAGGACGGCGCCGGCGGCGATGCCCGGCGCCACCAGGGGCAGGGTGACCCGGCGGAAGGTGGTCCACCGGTCGGCGCCGAGAGTGGCCGCGGCCTCCTCGTAGCGGGCGTCGGCCGCGCGCAGGGCGCCTTCGACGCTGATGACGAGGAACGGCATGGCGACGAAGGTCTCGGCGATCACCACCGCCGTGGTGGTGAACGGGATCGTGACGCCGAGGGCCTCGTCCAGCCAGCGGCCGACGATGCCCTGGCGGCCGAGCACGAGGAACAGCGCGACGCCGCCGACGACCGGGGGCAGTACCAGGGGGACCGTCACCAGCGCCCGGAGGACGCCGCGGCCGCGGATCCGGGAGCGGGCGAGCACCCAGGCGAGCGGGACGCCGAGCACCAGGGAGACCGCGGTGGCGAGGGTCGCGGAGAGCAGGGACAGCCGCAGCGCCTGCCCCACGCCCGGGCTGGTGAGCTGCGGCCACAGGTCGCTCCACGGCGTCCGGACCAGCAGGCCGACCAGCGGCAGGACGAGGAAGGCGACGGCCAGGACGGCCGGGACGAGCAGCGGGGCCGGGACGGCGCCCTCCCGGCGGCGCCTCACGGGGCGCGGAAGCCGGCGTCGGTCAGCGCGGCCTGCCCCTCGTCGGAGAGCACCAGGTCGACGAAGGCCCGTGCGGCGCCGGGGTTGGGGGCGTCGGCGAGCACGCAGACCGGGTAGTCGTTGACGGCGTCGTCCGCCTCGGGGAACGCGATCCCCTCCACGGCGTCGCCGGCCGCGACGACGTCGGTGGCGTACACGAGCGCGGCGTCGACCTCGCCCAGCTCGACCTTGGTGAGGGCCGCGCGCACGTCCTCCTCCTGGGTGTCCGGGACGGCGGTGACACGGGCGGCGGCGAGGACGTCCTCGGTCGCGGCGCCGCACGGGACCTCGGGGGCGCAGACGGCCAGGGTGAGCTCCTCCCGGGCGAAGTCGGCCAGCCCGGTCACGCCCGCGGGGTTGCCCGCGGGGACGGCGATCTCGAGGACGTTCGACGTGAACACCTCCGGGTCCCCGGCGGCGAGGCCGGCGTCGGCCACCACGGTCATCTGGGCGGGATTGGCCGACGCGAAGACGTCGGCGGGGGCGCCCTGGGTGATCTGGGTGGCCAGCGCGGAGCTGCCGGCGAAGTTGAACTGCACGTCCAGGCCAGGGTTGTCGGCCTCGAGCCGCTCGCCGAGGTCGGTGAAGACGTCGGTGAGCGAGGCCGCGGCGAAGACGGTCAGGGTGCCGCCGAGCCCACCGGCGCTCGTCTCCCCCGCGCCCGCGCCGCCGCCGGCGTCGTCGTCCGCCCCGCAGCCGGCGAGGAGGGCGGCCGCGAGGGCGGCGGTCAGGACACGGGAGGAGATCCGCACGTGCGGAGACTAGCGGCGGCCGGGCTCCGCAGGCGCGGAGACTCCGCCGGTCAGGGGACGTCGACGCTGACCTGGGTCGCCTTGACCGTGGCGACCGCGCGGACGCCGGGCTCGAGGCCGAGGTCGTCGGCTGCCTCCCGGGACATCAGCGAGACGAGCCGGAACGGCCCGGCCTGGATCTCGACCTGCGCCATGACGGTGTCCCGGACGACGCGCGTCACGATGCCGGCCAGGCGGTTGCGCGCGGAGGAGTTGCGGGTGGCGCCGGGCTCCGGTGCCTCGTGCAGCTGGGTAGCCACCGCGGCGAGCGCCGCGCCGTCCACGACCGCCGGGCCGCCCGCGTCGCGGCGGGCGGCGAGCCGGCCGCTGTCGATCCACCGCCGGACGGTGTCGTCGCTGACACCGAGCAGCTCGGCGGCCTCGGCGATCCGGTAGGTGGCGGCCATGACGGCAGACGGTAGCCACTGTCCGCTGAACCGACGCCGTGCTAGATCGGCATCCGGCGTCCCGCGCCGCGTGGCTCTCGTCGCTCGGCACCGCGGTGCTCGTCAGCGTGGCGGCCGACCTGGACCCCGACGATCCACTCGCCACCTCGCTTCTGGTGCAGCGGGCGCGCCGCCGGGCCCGCCCACCTGACGCGTGAGCGTCCCTGGCCTGCTGATCATGGCGGCCGGCCTCAGCTGATCAGAAGGGTGCTGGCTCGTCCGCTGGCTGCGCGGGCCTGCCACAGACCGCCATCCGGATGCGTTCGCGGCGTTCCTCGGGGGTGAGCCGCCTCCAGTCGATGGCCGATGGTGCTCCGCCGGTGTCCGTGGCCGGCGCGGGTGTGGGTTGGCTGCCGTCGTCGGTGCCGAAGCTGGGCGGGGCGGTGGTGATTCGGGTGCCGCCGGGCAGCACCCAGATCAGGGCCTGGTCGGGGCGTCCTTCCAGGCGCCAGCCCGGGGCCTGGTGGGACAGCCGGTGGTGGTGTTCGCAGAGGGCTTCGAGGTTGGTGTGGGCGGTGGGGCCGTGCGGGTGGGGGATGCGGTGGTCGAGGTCGCCGCGGCGGGCGCGGGCGCGGCAGCCGGGGAAGCGGCAGCGGCGGTCGCGCAGGCGGACGAACCGGTCCAGTGGAGCGGAGGGGGTGTAGCCGGGGGTCTCCGGTGGTGGCCCGAGGCCGGTGCCGTCGCGGGCGGCGGCGCGGAGCTCGATGCTGTCGGTGAGTGCGAGCAGGCAGCCGGTCAGCGGGTCGGTCAGCGCGATCCGCGGCCGTTCGGCCAGCGCGGTGTCGCCCAGCCGCCGGAGGTCGAGCAGCCGGGCCAGCGCCGCCTCAGCCAGCACAACCTGCTCGGTCGGCGCGATCTGCTCGGCCGGCGCGGGCTCCTCGGCCGGCGGCGCGCCGTCGGGGGACACCACGTCCTCGGCCGGCAGCGCCTCCTTGTCCGACCCGACCCCCTCGGTCGGCGCCACAGTCTCGAGGAGCGCCACGTCCTGGGCCGGCACCGCGCCCTGGGCCGGCACCGCATCGTCGGTCGACGGGGCCGCCTGAGCCGGCTCCGCGCCTACGGCCGGTGGGTCACCGACCGTGTCGGCCGTGAGGTCCGCTTCGTCCGCCGCCGGGACGACCTCGGGGTCGCGGTTCGGGCGGGGTAGGAGGCCGAGGGTGTGGGCGAGTTCGCGGACCAGGGGCGCGGGCACGGTGTGGCCGTCGAGCTCGCCGGGCTCGTCGGCGTCGGGCCCGGTGCCGGTGAGGGTGCCGGCGCGGGCGACGACGGTGAGCAGCACCCGCACCGGGGCACGGCCCTCGGCGTCGGGGCGCAGCAGCAGATCGGCGAAGGTGTCGGCCATCCGCTCGTCGCTGCTGCGCGGATCGGGCGGCCCGCCGCCCGCGGCCGCGCCGGTGCCGGCGGCGGCGCTGGCGCTGGTGTCGGCGCTGGTGTTGGCGCTGGTGTCGGCGCTGGTGTCGGCGGTGGCGGTGGCGTAGCCGCGCAGCGCCTCGTGGCAGGCCCGGGCGACCGGGGCGGGCAGCACCGCGGTGAGCACCGCCATGCCGTCCTCTCCGGCGTGCAGGGTCACCTTCCGGCCGCGGACCGCCGCGGCCAGCCGCGCCAGCGCGGCGTCGGCGTCGATCCGGGCGATCGCCCGCCGGGTGCACTCGCGCAGCTGGGCCACCGTCTGCCGCGGCGCGCGCGGCAGCACCCGGGCCTGCACCGCCGCCTTCTTGCCCGCGGCCACCGGCCGCAGCAGCTCCACCAGCGCCCGCGCCTGCGCCCAGCCGATCTCCCCGGCCTCCAGCGCCGCCAGCGTGGCCGGCAGCTGCTCGACCAGCTCCACCGACTCCACCAGCAGCTCCGACGCCGCACCCGCGGGCAGCCGCAGCCGGGCGGCGACCTCATCGGCGGCCCACTCGCTGACCGCGGTCAGCGCCGCCGGCCGCGCCTCCCGAGACGCCGCCGACGCCGCCCCCGGCTCACCCGGCTGCCGATCCCACGCCACCGGCCGGCACCGGGCGAACGCGGCCAGCGCCCGCACCCGCGCCCCGGCCAGCTGCGCCAGCCCCCGCTCCACCTCGGCCGCAGCGTCCAGCCACCCCGCACCCTCATCCAGCAACCGCGCCCGCCCGTCCACCGGCTCCGCCGCCGCAGGGGACAGAGCCGCAGGGGACAGATCAGGAGCAGGAGTGCCGGCGCCCGCGGGAGCAGGGCCCGGCGTGGCTTCCGACGCGGACCCCGGGTCGGAAGCGGGATCGGGAGCAGGAGCGAGAGGAGCATCGGGAGCAGGAGTGCCGGCGCGGGCGGGAGCAGGGCCCGGCGTGGACTCCGACGCGGACTCCGGAGCGGGAGCGGTCGCAGCCGCGAGAGCGACGGCAGGACAGTCGACAGGAGTCGAGACAGAAGTGGGATCGGGATCTGCAACGTCCGGTGCAGCCGCACCGGAGCACGAATCGGCGGTGTGCGCACGACGCCCGTGCACCGCCTCGAGGATCCACTGGCCCCGAGGCCTGCAGACCGTGATCCGCGTCGCCGACGACTCGCTCAGGAGGTCGAGGAGGGCCACCTCCAGAGACGTCGGGTCGGCCTCCTCGGCCGACAACCAGTCCTCGTACACGTGTTCGATTGTAACCGTTGGGCGTCCGCCTGACCAGCGCGAACGGGTCTGTGGACAACGGTCAGGGCTGTGGGCACGCAACTGGATCCGTCGCCTCCATGGGCCATGGTCGGCTCGTGCTGAGACCCCGGGGATCACAGCTTCCCGACCGCCACGCCCGCCCGCCCACCACCGGGTGCGCCGCCCTCCGCCCCGGCCGTCGTTTGTCGATCACGGCGCCCGGGCAGCGGCACGCGGTGCCACCCACCAGCAACCCCGCGGGGAAGACCGCCTCCGTCCGCACCCGCCGGCTCCGCGAGGTCGCCCGTGACCTCCTGGGCTTCGAGGAGTTCCGTCCCGGCCAGGAGGAGGCGATGCAGGCCGTCCTCGCCGGCCGGGACACCCTGGGGGTGCTGCCGAGCGGCGCCGGGAAGACGGCGGTCTACCAGGTCGCCGGCCAACTCCTCGACGGCCCGGTGCTCGTGGTGTCACCCCTCATCGCGCTGCAGCGCGACCAGGTCGAGCGGCTGACCGAGACCGACGGGCTGGAGGGCCGGCCCGCACAGCTGAACTCCAGCCTCTCGGCGGGCGACCAGCGGGACGCGCTGGAGGGGCTGGCGGACGGAACGGTCCGCTACCTGTTCCTGGCGCCGGAGCAGCTGGCCAAGCCCGAGGTCGTCGAGGCCGTCGCCGAGGCCTCGCCGGCGTTGTTCGTCGTCGACGAGGCGCACTGCGTCTCCGCCTGGGGGCACGACTTCCGCCCGGACTACCTGCGGCTGGGCACGGTCATCGAGCAGCTCGGCCACCCCACGGTGCTGGCCCTGACCGCCACGGCGGCCCCGCCCGTGCGCGCCGAGATCGTCGAGCGGCTCGGCATGCGCGACCCCGCGGTGGTCGTCGCCGGGTTCGACCGGCCGGAGATCCGGCTGGAGGTCGAGCAGCACGCCGACGCGCACGGCAAGCACCAGGCGGTGCTCGACCGGGTGCTCGCCGAGGTGGGCGAGGGGCACGTGCCCGGCATCGTCTACAGCGCGACCCGCAAGGGCACCGAGGAGGTCGCCGCCGACCTGACCGAGCGCGGCCTGCGCGCCCGGCCCTACCACGCCGGCCTGCGCAAGGCCGATCGCGAGGACACCCAGCGCGCCTTCATGGACGACGAGCTGGACGTCGTCGTCGCCACGACCGCGTTCGGTATGGGCATCGACAAGCCCGACACCCGCTTCGTGGTCCACGCCGAGCCGGCGGACTCGCTGGACAGCTACTACCAGGAGATCGGCCGCGCGGGCCGGGACGGGGAGCCCGCCCTCGCCGTGCTGGTCTACCGCCAGGAGGACCTGGGCCTGCGCCGGTTCTTCGCCGCCGGCGCCCCCGCCGAGGAGGAGCTGCAGCAGGTGGCCGGTCTGGTCGCCGCCGCGCCTGCCGCCGGCCTGGACGACGGCGTGGAGATCAAGCAACTGCGCGAGGAGACCGGCCGCGGCGCCACGCCCCTCGCGCGCGACCTCAACCTGCTGGAGCAGGTCTCCGCCGTCGTCCTGGACGAGGAGGGCGCCGCGCACCCGGCGGACGGGGCCCCGAGCCCGTCAGATGCGGCCGCAGCGGCCAGGGAGCTCGCCGAGCACCACGAGCGGGTCGACCAGAGCCGCGTGGAGATGATGCGCGGCTACGCCGAGACCACCGAGTGCCGCCGGCAGTTCCTGCTCGGCTACTTCGGCGAGCAGCTCGAGGAGCCGTGCGGGAACTGCGACAACTGCTCGGCCGGGCTCTCCAGCGAGCAGCCCGCCGCCGGCGACGACAACCCCTTCCCCGCCCAGACGCCGGTCGAGCACGCCGAGTGGGGGCCGGGCATCGTCATGCGGGTCGAGGACGACCGCGTCGTCGTCCTCTTCGAGGAGGTCGGCTACAAGACGCTGGCGCTGGCCGCGGTCCTCGACAACGACCTGCTCCGGCCCCGCAGCCCCGCCTGACCCCCGGCGGCAGAGCACTCGCGCTGCGGAGTCGGCGCGACGACCCGATGATCACCACGAGGTCCGGGCGGGGTGCCCGGCAGTGAGGAGTGCACGCGTGAAGGTCCTCGGCATCAACGCGATCTACCACGACCCGGCGGCAGCCCTGGTCGTCGACGGCCGGATCGTCGCCGCCGCCGAGGAGGAGCGGTTCAGCAGGCGCAAGCACGGCAAGCGTCCCCTGCCGTGGAGCGCGTGGGAGCTGCCCGAGCTGTCGGCCGCCTGGTGCCTGGCCGAGGCCGGGCTGCACCCCGAGGACCTGGACGCCGTCGCCTACTCGTTCGACCCCGCCCTGATGGGCTCGCCGGAGGAGTCCGGCCTGTTCGACGAGGGCGACGTCATGCGGAAGATGTACGCCGAGAAGGCCCCGGAGTTCCTCGCCCACGCGCTGCCCGGCCTCGACCCGGCCAAGGTCCGCTACGTCAAGCACCACGTGGCGCACGCCGCGTCCGCCGGGCTGGCCGCTCCCACCGCCGACAACTCGGTGCTGGTGCTCGACGGCCGCGGCGAGGCGCACAGCCACCTGGCGGGCCGCTACACCGACGGGCAGCTGGAGATCCTCGCCGGGCAGGCCCTGCCGCACTCGATCGGCCTCCTGTACGAGGACCTGACCGACCACCTCGGGTTCCTGCGCAGCAGCGACGAGTTCAAGGTCATGGCGATGGCCTCGTACGGCAAGCCGCGCTTCCTCGGGCAGCTGTCCGAGCTGATCGTGGCGACCGACGACGGCGGCTTCCGCACGCCGCGCATCGACTTCTCCGAGTACGCCCCCCGGCTGACCAAGGGCGACGACTGGACGCAGGACCACGCCGACCTGGCCGCCAGCGTGCAGCAGCGCGTCGAGGAGGTGCTGCTGGACCTCGCCCGCTGGCTGCACGCGCGCACCGGCGACCGGACCCTCACCCTGGCCGGGGGCGTCGCGCTCAACTGCGTCGCGAACACCCGCATCTTCGCCGAGACCCCGTTCGAGCACGTCTGGGTGCAGCCGGCCGCGGGTGACGCCGGCACGGCGCTGGGCAGCGCGCTGCACGTGGCCCGCGGCCTGGGCGAGACGACGCAGCCCATGCCCGGTGCCGACCTCGGGCGCGGCTGGTCCGACGACGAGATCGAGCAGTGGCTGAGGACGGCGGCCATCGAGTACGAGCGCCCCCGGGACGTCGCGGACGCCGTTGCCGAGGTGCTGGCGGACAACGGCATCGTCGCCTGGTTCCAGGGCCGCAGCGAGTTCGGTCCCCGGGCGCTGGGGCACCGCTCGCTGCTGGCGCACCCCGGCTACGAGGCCAACCTCGAGCGCATGAACAACGTGAAGGGTCGCGAGCAGTTCCGTCCCGTGGCGCCGATGGTGCTGGCCGAGCGGGCATCGGAGATCTTCAGCCGCGGCCCGATCCCCTCGCGCTACATGCTCTTCGTCCACGACGTCGCGAAGGAGTGGGCGGACCGGATCCCGACGGTCACCCACGTCGACGGGACGGCGCGGATCCAGACCGTCGACCGCGCCGAGGAGCCCCTCGTCGCCCGGATGCTGGAGTGCTTCGAGCGGCGCACCGGGCTGCCGGTCGTGGTGAACACCAGCCTCAACACCGCCGGACGCCCGATGGTCGACGACCCGCGCGACGCCCTGGAGTGCTTCGGTTCGGCGCCGGTCGACCTGCTGGCCATCGGGCCGTTCGTCGTCCGGCGCAGCCGGTCCACGCTGGCCGCCTGACGCCTGGCCCGGGTCCGGGAGGCGGGCCGCCGGGGCACCCGGGCGGCCCGCGATGAACCGGCTGGGAGGCCGCGTCCGAACGGTGAGGACAGGGACCGGACCGGCGGGTGACGTTCCGGTAACGAAGGTCCTTCGAACGGGGGGCTCTCGTTACCGGAGGACTCCGGCGGGTATCAGGTCCGAGGCGCACCCGTCAAGCACTGGCGGGCCCTTTTCCTCCAGGAGGACCCATGGCATCGACACGCGACACCGGCGCAGCGCACCCGGGCATGACCTGGCCGCAGATGCTGGCGATGGCGTTCGGCGTCATCTACCTGCTCGTCGGCATCGTCGGCTTCTTCATCACCGGCTTCGGCGACTTCTTCGGCAACGAGGCGCTCCCCGGCGCGCACCACGTCGACGACAACCTGCTCGGGTTCATGATCAACCCGATGCACAACGTCGTGCACATCCTGATCGGCGCCGCCGGCATCGCCCTGGCCCGCACCCTGGCCGGGGCGCGGACCTACGGCTGGCTGCTGGCCGTCGGCTACGGGGCGGCCTTCGTCTACGGCCTCATCGCCGTCGGTGAGGACTGGGACTTCCTCAACCTCAACACCGCGGACAACGTGCTGCACATCGCCACCGCGATCGTCGGTCTGGTGATCGCCCTCGGTCCGGTGCGGACCGCGGTCGACCACCGCTCCACCCGCGTCTGACACGGGCGCCGTCCCCGCACCCCGCGCACGGCGGGGTGCGGCCCGGGACGGCACCCGAGCGGTCCGCCGCGGCACGACCCACCGGAGCCGGGTCCTCCCCGAGGGGCCCGGCTCCGGCGCGTCCGGGGGCCGCCGCCACCGCCTCCCGAGCGCGCGGACGTCGGCCCGCCGCAGCGCCACCCCGGTCGTGCCGACCGCGTCAGCTCCCTCTACCGTCCGCTCATGGACTTCGCCCTCTCCGCCAAGGCCGAGGACGTCTGCGCCCGCGCGTGGGACTTCATGCGCGAGCACGTGTTCCCCGCCGAACCCGTCTACGACGCCTGGCGCGCCGAGCGCGGCCACGACGACCACGAGCACCCGCCGGTCCTCGAGGACCTGAAGGCCGAGGCCCGCAAGCGCGGCCTGTGGAACCTCTTCCACCACGAGCTCGGCGGCCTGACCAACCTCGAGTACGCCTCCGTCGCCGAGATCACCGGCTGGTCGCCGGTCATCGCCCCCGAGGCGATGAACGTGGGCGCGCCCGACACGGGCAACATGGAGACGCTCATGCTGTTCGGCACGCCCGAGCAGAAGTCGCGGTGGCTCGAGCCGCTGCTCGAGGGCGAGATCCGGTCCGGCTTCGCCATGACCGAGCCGGACGTCGCCTCCTCCGACGCCCGCAACATCCAGACGTCGATCGTCCGCGACGGCGACGAGTACGTGATCAACGGCCGCAAGTGGTGGACCAGCGGCGCCGCCGACGAGCGCTGCCAGATCTTCATCGTCATGGGCAAGACCGACCCCGAGGGCGCCCCGCACCGGCAGCAGTCGATGGTGCTCGTCCCCCGCGACACCCCGGGCCTGGAGATCATCCGGCACCTGCCGGTCTTCGGGTACCAGGACCAGCACGGGCACTCGGAGCTGCGCTTCACCGACGTCCGGGTGCCGGTCAGCAACATCCTCGCCGGCGAGGGCGACGGCTTCATGATCGCCCAGGCGCGCCTCGGGCCCGGCCGCATCCACCACTGCATGCGCGCGATCGGCATGGCCGAGCGCGCCCTGGCCCTCATGGTGGAGCGGACGAAGAACCGCGTCGCCTTCGGCCGCCCGCTGGCCGACCAGGGCACCGTCCGCGAGGCGATCGCCCTGTCGCGCATCGAGATCGACCAGGCACGGCTCTACGTGCTCAAGACCGCCGACCTGATCGACAAGTACGGGGCCAAGGGCGCCAAGACCGAGATCTCCGCGATCAAGGTCGCCGCCCCCCGCGTCGCCCTGGACGTCATCGACCGGGCCATCCAGGTGCACGGCGGCGCCGGCGTCAGCAACGACACCGTCCTCGCCCGCTTCTACGCGAGCGCCCGCACCCTGCGCATCGTCGACGGGCCCGACGCGGTCCACATCCGCGGCGTGGCCAAGGAGGAGCTCGCCCGGGAGCGTCCCTTCACCGGCTGACCGCCCCGACGGAGGGCCACGGCGCGGTCGCCCGCGCCGTGGCCCTCCGGGACGTCAGGGGCTCAGCGTCGTCCCCAGCGAGCCGCCGGCCAGCTTGGCCAGCAGCTGGGTGCGGTCCAGGCCGACCGCCTCCAGCGCGGCGGAGTCGCCGTCGGTGTCGATCTCGTCGGGCAGCTGCGCCGCCACCTTGTCCGCGGTGTCGTGGTCGCCCTCCGTGCGCAGCGTCTCGATCAGGTCCTGCTTCTTCAGCTTCACGAGGTCCTCCGTCCCGGCGTGGTGCTCACCGCCGGAGTGTGGTCCGGGTCACCGCGGCCCGCCACGCGAGCAGCCGGCCGCGTGACAACGCGCCGGGCCGGCGGGCTGACCCCGGCGGACCGGTGACGTAGCGTGACGGCACCCGGCACGAGGGGGGCCCGATGAGCGATCCGCACGGCCGGCCCGCCTGGGGCCCGCCACCCGCCTGGTCTCCGCAGTCACCGCCGCAGGCGCCACCGCCGCGGGCCTGGTCACCTGAGCCACCCGCCTGGTCAGCGCAGCCACCCACCGGGTCCCCGCAGCCAGCCGCCTGGTCGCCCCGGCAACCCGCGTGGACGCCCCAGCAGCCGCCGGCCGGCCCGGCCCCCGCCGGCGGCGGCGGCGGCCGGCAGGCCCGCACGCGGCTGTGGTGGGCGCTGGGCGCCGCGCTGCTCGCCGTCGTCGTGGCCGCCGCGGTGACCGTGTTCCTGCTGACCCGGCAGGTGGACGCGCCGACCGCCGTCCAGGCCGCCGTCGCCGACGACGCCGTCGCCGTCACCTGGCGCCCCGCCGACGGCGCCACGGAGTACGAGGTGCGCCGCGGGGACGAGATCCTGGGCACGACCGCGGAGACCACCTACCTGGATACGGACGCACCGGGCGGCACGGAGCAGCGGTACGCCGTCACCGCGCTCGACGACGACGGCGACCGGTCCGAGTCGGTCGAGACCGGCCCGGTCGTCACCCCGCTCGACCCGCTCACCGACTTCGGCGCGACCAGCGACGGCACGGACGTCGTCCTCGACTGGACGCCGGTGGCCGGCGCCGACCGCTACGAGATCACCCGCGACGGCACCCTGCTCGACGACGCCCTCCTCGAGAGCCCGTACGTCGACCGGGACGTGCCCCTCGGCGACCACGCCTACGGGCTGACCGCGGTCGACGAGGACGGCGCCGGCAGCCGCACCTCCATCGACCTGACCTTCTTCGCGCGCGGCCCGTGGCAGGAGGCCTACGAGATCGGCGAGGCCTTCCCCGACCTGGTCGGGACCCGGCCCGGGAGCGTCGCCTGGCAGGACGCCTCCTGCGACCGGGACACCCCCGACGGCGAGCTGGCGGTCGTCTCCTGCGCCTACCCGAACGGGATCCGGCTGCGGGTCCTGCAGTACGCCGACGCCGCAGCCCGCGACGCCGAGGTCGACGGCGCCCGCGGCCTGGGCGGGCCGCAGACGACCTGGTCCTACGGCGACGGGCCGGCCGAGGGCGACCTGGTCCTCAGCCCGCCCGGGCCCGCCACGTGGCGGTACGTCACCTTCTACGACGGCGACCTGGAGCTGTTCGTGCTCCGCGTCGACTGGGACGGGCACAGCCACGAGGAGCTGGACGCCGCCTGGTTCGCCGACGCGCCCTTCTGACGCCGCCGACCGGCCCGGCGCCTAGTCCGCCTTGCTCGGGGGCTCGCCGGCGGCGATCGCCTCCGCGGCCTGCTCCGCGTCGTAGGCGCAGGCGTCGCCCACGTCGGCGATCGGGGCGGCCGGGGGCGTCTCGCCGTCCGTCGGCGCCGCGGAGGTCTCCGGGGCCTCGCTGCCGCCCGGCGCCTCGCTCTCGGGCGTCGTGGACGGCAGCGGGGCCGGCGACAGCGCGCCCAGCACGATCACCTTCATCGCGTCGTAGTCCGGATAGGCCGGGTCGATGACGCTGTTGTCGAAGACGACGCTGGTCACCTGGGCGTCCTTGACCCGGTCGCCGAGGGTGACGAAGTCGTCGAGGGCCGAGCGCGGGATGTCGGTGCTGACGATGTCCGACGTCGCCGAGGCCAGCTCCTGGTAGTCCTGCAGCAGGGTGAGCGGGTCGGCCGCGTCGATGATCGCGTCGATCGTGCAGCGCTGGCGCGCCATCCGGTCGTAGTCGGTCAGCCCGTACCGGCCGCGGGCGAACTGCAGCGCGGTGAAGCCGTCCATGTGCTGGTCGGGGCCCGGGGCGATGTAGTCGTCCGGGAGCTCCTCCCCGTTGATGCCGTTGATCGGCACGTAGTAGTTGACGTTGACCGTGATGCCGCCGAGCGCGTCGACCAGCCGGGCGAAGCCGTCGAGGTTGACCAGCACGAAGTAGTCGATGGTCAGCCCGAGCGCCTCGCCGACGCCGAGCTTGAGGAAGTCCGCGCCCGGGTCGTCGGTCGGCCCCAGGATGTCCGGGTACGCGGCCGGGCCGTTGCGGTAGACGGCGTTGAGCAGCCCCTCGCTCTCCGTGCTGCCCTCGAACCCGTCGGGGTAGACCTCGGCGAGCGGGCTGTCCTCGGGGAACGGCAGGTCCTCGAGGTTGCGGGGCAGGCTGAACAGCACCGTGTCCCCGCTGTCGGTGTCGATGCTGGCCACGATGACGGTGTCGGTGCGCACGCCCTCGCGGCCCTCGCCGCCGTCGCCGCCGAGGAGCAGCACGTTGACGCGCTCCTGGTCGCCGAAGGGGTCCGGCTCGTCGACCACCGTGGCGGACTCCCGGTCGTCGGCGAAGACGTCGTCGATCAGCCCGCTCTGCGCGACCGCGAACTGCCCGACCAGGTACGCCGGGTAGCCGATGCCGACGACGAGGGCGGCCACGAGCAGCGCACCCACCACGTGCTTCGACCTCGAGGTCGGCCGCGGCAGCAGCGCCCGGTAGCCGAGCACCACCACCAGCGCCCACAGGACGGCAACGGCCACCACCCCGGCCAGCAGCCAGCGCAGCTGCGCGGTGTCGAAGGCGATGCCCAGCGCCGTCCGGCGGCCCTCCGTCGCCAGCCAGGCGAGACCGCCGACCAGCAGCAGGAACAGGACGAGCACCACGGCCCCGGTCCGGCGGCGCCCGGCCGCCAGGAGTCCCGTGCCGGGGACGACGGCGTTGGCGACGGTCCAGGCCAGCGCGGAGCCGAAGCGGCGGGGACGGCGGCCGGCCGTCCCCGCGGCCGTCCCCGCGGTCGGCCCGGCAGGCGGCCGGCGGCGCCGGGACGGCACGGCAGCCGGAACGGGGGGCAGCCCGGCCCGGGGGGACCCGATCGGCCGGGTCGCGTCGTCGGCGTCCGTCACGCACGCACTCCCACGCGCCAGCTGCTCATCCCGCCATCGTCCCATCTGTCCAGGTCACCGGGGTCGGGCCCGCACGCGACGAGGGGCGATTACCCCTCCGAGGTGCATCCGTAAGCTCGTCAGGCGTGCGCTTGGCCACCTGGAACGTGAACTCGATCCGCTCCCGCGTCGACCGGGTGGTCGCCTGGCTGCAGCGCTCGGACGTCGACGTCCTGGCCATCCAGGAGACGAAGTGCCGCGACGACCAGTTCCCCGAGGACCGGTTCCGCGAGCTCGGGTACGAGTCCGCGCACGTCGGCCTCTCGCAGTGGAACGGCGTCGCGGTGCTGTCCCGGGTCGGCCTGACCGACGTGCAGGTCGGCTTCCCCGGCATGCCGTCGTGGGCGGCCAAGGAGGGCCTCGACCCCGCGCCGGAGGCCCGCGCGCTGGGCGCCACCTGCGGCGGCGTGCGGGTGTGGAGCCTGTACGTGCCCAACGGCCGCCAGCTCGGCGATCCGCACCTGGACTACAAGCTGGCCTGGCTGGAGGCGCTGCGGGTCTCGGCCGGCGGCTGGCTGACCGAGGACGCCGACGCGCAGATCGCGCTCGTCGGCGACTGGAACATCGCCCCGCAGGACGACGACGTGTGGGACATGTCGGTCTTCAGCCACTCGACCCACGTCTCGCCGCCCGAGCGGGAGGCGTTCCGCGCCGTCGTCGAGGCCGGCTACGCCGACGTCGTCCGCCCGTACACCCCCGGCCCGGGCGTGTACACGTACTGGGACTACACCCAGCTGCGGTTCCCCCGCCGCGAGGGCATGCGGATCGACTTCGTGCTCGGCTCCCCCGCGCTGGCCCGGCGGGTGTCCGGCGCGCGCATCGACCGCGAGGAGCGCAAGGGCAAGGGCGCCAGCGACCACGCCCCGGTCGTCGTCGAGCTGGCCGACTAGCGGACCGCTCCCCGGGTCGGGGCACATCCCGGGCACGGGATCCGGCTCTGCTGCACGTCAGAGGACCTGGACCAGGCGGCCCCCGTCCGCACGGAGCGCCCCGCCGTTGGTGGCCGAGGAGAGCGGGCTGGCGAGGTACGCGACCAGGTTCGCCAGCTCGGCGGGCGTCAGGAAGCGCTGCACGAGCGAGGTCGTGTTGCCGGCGGCGATGGCGGCCTTCATGTCGTCCTCCGACAGCCCGTGCAGGTCGGCGACGTGGCGAACGGCGGACGCGACGCCGTCGCTGTACGTCGGGCCCCCGAGCACGGTGTTGACCGTGACCTCGGTGCCCCGGGTGAGCTTGGCGAGGCCGTTGCCCAGCGCGAGCATCGCGGCCTTGCTCACGCCGTAGTGGATCATGTCTGCCGGGACGTCGACCCCCGACTCGCTGCTCACCATGACGATGCGTCCCCACCCTCGCTCGAGCATGCCCGGCAGCAACCGTCGCGAGAGCCGCACGGCGCTCATCAGGTTCACGTCGACGACCCGACGCCAGTCCTCGTCCGCGATCGCCGCGAAGGGCGTGACCTCGAAGATCCCGACGTTGTTCACCAGGACGTCGACATCGCCGACGGCCTCCAGCAGGCGGCCGGCCTGGGCGTCGTCCGCGACGTCACCCGCGACACCCGACACGTCGACGCCGTACCCGTCCGCGCGGAGACGGCGGACGGCGTCGTCGACGCTCTCGCGCGTGCGGCCGTGGAGGACGACGGCAGCGCCCTCGGCCGCGAGTGCCCGGGCGACGGCATGGCCGATGCCCCGTGTCGAGCCGCTGATGAACGCCCGCTTGCCCCGCAACCGCAGATCCATGTCCGCCCCATCTCGCCGCTCGTGACTTGCTTGAGCAAGTGACAGTACACATGACTTGCTCAGGCAAGTGATCTAGTCTGCGTGCATGCGCCACTCCAGCCGCCCCTCCCATGAGTGAGCTCTCCGGAGCAGCCGGATTCGACGACGACGAGCTGCGCACCTGGTCGGGTCTCGCCACGGTGCTGGAGTGGTTGCCGGCCCTGCTGGACGCCCAGTTGCAGCGCGACGCCGGTCTGACGCACTTCGAGTACGGCCTGCTCTACGCGCTGTCCTCCGCCCCGGACCGGACGCTGCGGCTGAGCGTGCTCGCGGGCTACGCGAACAGCACGCTGACCAGGCTGTCGCGCGCCGTCACCCGTCTGGAACGACGGCAGTGGGTCGTCCGCGCGGTCGATCCGACCGACGGGCGCTACACCCTCGCCACCCTCACCGACCTCGGACAGGACAAGGTCGACCAGGCCACGCCGGGGCACGTCGCGACCGTCCGGCAGCTGGTCCTCACGCCCTTGACCGCAGCCCAGCGCCAGCAGCTCCGGGAGATGACCCGGCGCATCCTGACCGCGGCCAGCCCGGTGCAGCCCTGGCGAGCCCCCGGGGCGGAGACCCCGGCTGACACGGACGGCCACGGCTGAGTCCCTCGAGCCCGCCACGGCGGCCCTCCCGCAGTCCGGACTCCTCGACGGAGTCAGACCCCGGTCATCGTCGGGCTGGGCGGCCGACCTCCCGCCGCATCACCCACCGCGCCCGGCCGCCGCTGCGGCCGGTCGTGGGCGCCGCGCGCTCGAACCCGGCCCGCTCGAACAGCTCGACGGTGCCCACGTATCCGGAGATGACGTCGACCCGGCCCTCGCCGGCCTCGACCGGGTAGCCCTCCACCACCTCCGCCCCGTGCGCCGCCGCGTGCTCGACGGCGCCGCGCAGCAAGGCGTGCATCAGCCCGTGCCCGCGGTAGCCGGCCCGCACGACGAAGCAGACGGCGACCCAGGCGTCGCGGTCGTCGAGCACCGGGATGGTGCGCGAGTTCAGCAGCCGCCGGTAGCTCGCCCGCGGGGCGATCGAGCACCAGCCGGCGACGACGTCGTCGACGTAGACCAGGACGCCGGGGCCGGGCTCGGCCGCGCACTCCGACCGCATGTACGCCGGCCGCTCGGCGTTCGGGACGCGGCTGTCCCGGTAGGCCATGCACCAGCAGCCCTCCGCGCCGGGCCGCTGGGTGCCGACCACCGTCGCGAAGTCGTCGAACCGCCCCACCGCGGGGCGGACGTCCACCACCGGCTCGGTGCCGGCCGGGTACCGGGGGCGCGCGGGCATGGCCGGAGGCTAGTGGCCGACGGCGCTCCGGGTGGGCCAGTTCACGCCCTGAGCTGGGCGGACGCCACCCCCCGGCGGTGTTGTACCGGGCGATGACCACCCCGGTGCTCGCCCCGCTCGCTCCCCCGCCCTCCCGCCTCTGGACCCCCTCGCGCGTCCTCGTCACCCGCTCGGCCGCCGAGCGGCCGCACGGGCAGCGCGTCCTCGCCCGCCTCGAGGCCGCCGGGGTGGACGCCGTCGACCTGCTGCGCGGCGACCGGCTCCCCGACCTGCGCGGGGACGGCGACCGGGCGGCGTTCATGGCCGCCAAGGACACGCTGGCCCTCGTCGTGCCGCCGCCGTCCAAGCGGGCGCTGCAGCCCATCCCGCCGTCGGCGGACTTCCGGCTCGACCTGGCCGAGGGCTGCCCGGCGCACTGCCAGTACTGCTACCTCGCCGGGTCGCTGTCCGGCCCGCCGATCACCCGCGTCTGGGCCGACCTCGACGAGGTGATCGCCGGCCTGGACCGCTACGTGGGGCGCGGCGCCGTCACGTCCGGTACCGCCGGGCGCGGCGCCGAGGGGACGACGTTCGAGGCGTCCTGCTACACCGACCCGCTCGCGATCGAGCACCTGACCGGCGGGCTGGCGCGGATGGTCGAGCACTTCGGCACCCACGCGTGGCCCGGCCCCGTGCAGCTGCGCGCGACGACCAAGTTCGACGACGTCGCCGGCCTGCTCGACCTCCCCCACGGCGGCCGCACCCGGCTGCGCTTCTCGGTCAACGCGGCCTCGGTCGACCGCCGGTTCGAGGGCGCCACGGCGCGGGTGCCCGCCCGGCTGCGTGCGCTGTCGGCGGTCGCCGCGGCCGGTTACCCGGTCGGCCTGACGATCGCGCCGATCATGCCCGTCGACGGCTGGCGGGAGGAGTACGGCGCCCTGCTCGACGCCGTCGCCGCCGCCGTCCCGGCCGGGCACGACCTCACCGTGGAGTGCATCACCCACCGGTTCACGCCCGGCTCGAAGCAGACCCTGCTCGACTGGTACCCGCGGACGAGGCTGGAGATGGACGAGGAGCGGCGCACGACCAAGCGCGGGAGGTTCGGCGCGGTGAAGCACGTCTACCCGAGGGAGACGATGGCCGAGCTGCGCGGCTGGTTCGAGCGCGAGTTCCCGGCCCGCCTGCCCGGCGCCCGCCTCCTCTACTGGACCTGAGGCACGCGCGGGGGCCGCGCCCGTAGCCTGGTCCCCCGTGCTCGTACTGCTGCCCCCGTCGGAGACCAAGCACCCCGGCGGCGACGGCGCCCCGCTCGACCTGGCCGCGCTGGCCACGCCCGAGCTCACGCCGGTGCGCGAGCGGCTGGTCGGCGCGCTGGTCGAGCTGGCCGCCGACCCGGCCCTGGCGTGCAAGGTGCTCGGCCTGTCCGAGAAGCAGGCCGCCGAGGCCGCCCGCAACGCCGTGCTGCGCACCGCCCCCACCCTGCCGGCGCTGGACCGCTACACCGGCGTCCTCTACGACGCGCTCGACGTGCGGTCGCTGACCCGCGCGCAGCGGGCCCGCGCGGACCGGCGGCTCGCAGTCGGCTCGGCGCTGTTCGGGCTGGTCCGCGGCACCGACGCCATCCCGGCCTACCGGCTCTCGGCGGGCAGCGTGCTGCCCGGCCAGCCCACGCTGCGGACGCTGTGGAAGCCGGTGCTCGCCCCCGCCCTCGCCGCGGCGGGGGAGCTCGTCGTCGACCTGCGCAGCGGCTCCTACCAGGCGCTCGCCCCGGTCCCGGGCGCGGTGACCGTCGACGTCCTCAGCGAGCGCCCCGACGGCTCCCGCTCCGTGGTCAGCCACTTCAACAAGGCGCACAAGGGCCGGGTCGCCCGGCTGCTGGCCACCACGACCGCCGAGCCCGGCGACGTCGTCCGGCTGCGGGCGCTGCTGCGGCGGGCCGGCCTGCGGGTGGAGCACGACGGCGGGACGGCGCTCACGCTCGTCGTCCCCGCGGCGGAGGTCGTTCCGCGCCGGGCCTGACGTGGGACGCATGTGACCACGCTGCGTGATGTGACGGATCTTTTCCGTTGCGGCCGTTGCTCGCAACGGAGCCGCCGTGACATAACAGGAACCGACACCGCGGGCCCCAGCGACGGATCGGCCGCGCCGACCCCACGCCCTCGGGGCTGAGGAGAACCGTGCACGACCCCGAGCGGCCGGAGCCCGCCGCCGACGGCCGGGCGACCGCCCGCGCCGCCGCGGCCGTCCGGTCGGACCCCGAACGGGTCCGTGCCGCGGCGCGGCTGCGCCCCGCCGACGCCGGCAACCCGGCCCTCGACCGGATCACCGAGCTCGCCGCGCGGCTGCTCGGCGCGCGGTCGGCGCAGATCTCGCTCGTCGACGACGTCCTGCTGGTGGCCGGCGGCGCCGGTGACGCGGTGCCCACCGTGGGCACCGAGAGGCCGGTCGAGGAGTCCTTCTGCGGCCTCGCCGTCGCCGGCCGGGCGCCGCTGGCGATCGGGGACGCCGCCGCCGACCCGCGCGTCCGCGACCTGCACCGGGCCACCGGCATCGGCGCCTACCTGGGCGCGCCACTGGCCGGCGCCGACGGCCGGGCCGTGGGCACCCTGTGCGTCTTCGACCCGCAGCCGCGGGACTGGTCCGACGCCGACGTCGCGCTCCTGGCCCAGCTCGCCGCCTCCGCGACCGCGGAGCTCGAGCTGTCCGCGCTGGTGCGCGAGTACGAGCGGGTCCGGCTGGGCTGGCAGATGGCCGTCGACGCCGGCGGCGTCGGCGCCTTCGACTGGGACCTGCGGACCGGCGAGCTGGCCTGGGACGACCGGCTGACGGAGATGTTCGGCTACGCGCCGGGCGAGTTCGACTCGACGATCGACGGCTTCACCGCGCGGGTGCACCCCGACGACCGGGCCCGGGTGTCCGAGGCGCTGCAGGCGGCGATCGAGACCCGGGGGGAGTACGAGGCCGAGTACCGGGTCGCCCTGCCCACCGGCGAGACCCGCTGGGTGCAGGCCCGCGGCCGGGCGATCGCCGACGGGGACGGCGCCGCGGCCCGGGTGATCGGCGCCGCCTACGACACCACCGACCTCCGGGCCGAGGACGTGCGCGTGACCCGCGTCCTGGAGGCCATGCCGGCCGGCTTCTACTCGCTGGACCGGGACTGGCGCTTCAGCTACGTCAACGCCGAGGCCGAGCGGCTGCTCGGGCACTCCCGGGACGAGCTGCTCGGCGAGCTGCTCTGGGAGGCCTTCCCGGCCGCGGTCAACAGCGTCTTCGAGGAGCAGTACCGCACCGCCGTCCGCACCGGGCGCCCCGCCGCCTTCGACGCCTACTACCCGCCGCCGCTGGACGGCTGGTACGAGGTGCGCGCCTGGCCGAGCCCGGAGGGCCTGTCCGTCTACTTCGTCGAGGTCACCGAGCGCCGGCAGGTCCAGGACCGCGCCGAGCGCTCCGCGCAGCGGCTGGCCCTGCTGGCCCAGGTCAGCTCCGAGCTGGCCGGCACGCTGGACGCCACCGTCGCCACCGCGCACCTGCCGCGGCTGGTCGTCCCGGCGCTGGCCGACTGGTGCATCGTCAGCCTCGTCGACGACGACGGGCGCACCCGCGACGTCGGGCACTGGCACGCCGACCCCGCCCAGCGCCCGCTGGTCGCCCGCTACGCGGCGGCCCGCCTCGACGCCATGCCGGCGACGGCGCCGGTCGGGCGGGCACTGCTGTCCGGCGAGCCGGTGCACGCCTCCTGCCGCGAGGTGCTGGCGATGCTGCCGCCCGGCGAGGCGCACGACACCCTCGAGCTGCTCGACCCCGAGGGCGGGGTGGCCCTGCCGCTGCGCGCCCGCGGGCGGACTCTCGGCGTCCTCACCCTGTTCTTCCGGCGGGGCTGGACGCCGCGCCAGGAGGACGTCGCGACCGCCCAGGACGTCGCCGACCGCGCCGGGCTGGCGCTGGACAACGCCCGCCTCTACCGCCAGCAGCAGCAGCTCGCCGAGGGCCTGCAGCGCAGCCTGCTCACCGAGCCGCCCGAGCCCGACCACGCCCAGGTCGCGGTGCGTTACCTGCCGGCCGCCGAGGCGGCCCGGGTCGGCGGCGACTGGTACGACGCCTTCCTGCAGCCCTGCGGCGCGACCATGCTGGTGATCGGCGACGTCGTCGGCCACGACACGGAGGCGGCGGCCGCGATGGGCCACCTGCGCGCCCTGCTGCGCGGCATCGCGACCTACAGCGACGCCGCGCCCGCCGAGGTGCTGCGCGGGCTGGACGCCTCCATGGCGGTGCTGAACACCCAGGTGCTGGCCACCGCGGCCGTCGCCCGGCTGGAGCAGACCGACGACGAGCGGGCCCGCGGGGTCACCCGGCTGCGCTGGGCCAACGCCGGGCACCTGCCGCCGCTGGTGCTGCAGCCCGACGGGAGCGTCGCCGACCTGGCCTCCTGGCACGGCGACCTCATGCTCGGCGTCGACTCCGGCGCGGTCCGCCAGGAGTCGGTGGTGACCCTCGACCGCGGCGCCACGGTGCTGCTCTACACCGACGGCCTGGTCGAGCGGCGCGACTCCGACCTCGACACCGGCGTCCGCCGGCTGCGGGAGGCGCTGGCGGACCTGGCCGACCGGTCCCTGGAGCAGCTGCTCGACGAGGTGCTGGAGCGGCTGGTCGACGGCCGCCCGGAGGACGACGTCGCGGTGGTCGCCGTCCGGCTGCACCCGCAGGACCGGCCGCGCCCGGTCGAGGCCGGCCCCAACCGGGTGCCCGACGTCGTCCCGGACGACCCCGCCTCCGGCTGAGGGGCCCCGACCCCTCAGGCGGCCGCGGGCTGGCGGCCGAGCAGGTGCGGGCCGTGGACGGCAGCCTCCCGCTCCGCCGCGGCCTTCAGCTCGGCGGCCACGTCGGTGAAGGAGTCCAGCGCGGGGTTGACGCCCACGAGCGTGAACTCGCGCTCCACCACCCGCAGGTCGAGCTGCCAGACGTCGGCGAGGATCCGGCGCATCCAACCGGTGGCGTGGTCCCAGCCCTCCCGCGGCGTGCCGGCGGAGTAGTTGCCGCCCCGGACCGTCACCAGCACCGCCGGGCGCCCGGCCAGCGGCGACTCGCCGCCGGGGGCCATCCGCGGGTCGGTGAGCACGAGGTCCACCCAGGTCTTGAAGTGCTGCGAGACGCCGAAGTTGTAGAGCGGGACGGCGAACAGCAGCGCCTCGGCGTCGAGGAGCTCGTCGGTGAGCGTCGCCGCGAGCGCCACCGCCTCCGCCTGCTCGGGACTGCGCCGGTCGGGGAGCAGGCCGGAGCCGGCGACGGCGGCACCCCAGGCGGTGGCGGGCACCGGCTCGGTGCCGAGGTGGCGGCGGACGACGGGGGCGGACGGGTCGCCGGCCCGCCAACCGGCCTCGACGATGTCCGCGATCTCGCGGCTGGCCGATCCCTCGACGCGGATGCTGGCGTCCAACCGGAACAGCGACATGGCGACGCTCCTCATGACGTAGCGACTAGCTCTTTGCTAGCACTACGAGAAAGCTAGCACTTCGATTTCCGGAGCGCACGGTTGCGGGTGCCACCTACGATGGCGGCGTGCCCGAGGAGGTCCTGCACACGCCGCAGGCGTGCGACGACGCCCTCAGCCGGGCCTTCGGCTTCCTGGGCAAGCGCTGGAACGGACTGATCATCGGGGTGCTGCGGACGGGGCCCGCCTCGTTCAGCGGGCTGCGCCGGGCCGTCGGCGGGATCAGCGACTCGGTGCTGTCGGACCGGCTGAGCGAGCTGGCCGCGGCCGGCCTGGTGCACCGCGCGGTCGACGCAGGGCCGCCGGTCGCGGTGACCTACGCGCTCACCGACGCGGGGGCCGCCCTGTCGCCGGTGCTCGACCAGCTCACCGCCTGGGCGCGCACCAACCTGCCCGCCGAGCGGTGCACCGAGGAGGCCGAGGCCGCGACACCGTCGGCCTAGCGGCCGGCACCGGGGCCAGGAGCCCTCCCCGACCTGCGCTGAGCCCCCTCGTCGCACCCGTCGCCGAGCCCTGCGGGCCCTTCCCAGGGCCGGCGTGACAACCTGCGAGGCGTGACCGCCGACGACGAGCTGTGCCTGCGCCCCGCGACCGAGCTGGCCGCGCTGCTCCGGGCCCGCGAGGTCTCCGCCCGCGAGCTGCTCGAGGCGCACCTGGCGCGGATCGAGCGGGTGGACCCGGCGCTCAACGCGATCGTCACTCTCGACGCCGAGGGGGCGCGCGCGGCGGCCGACGCCGCCGACGCCACGCTCGCCGCCGGGGACCCGGTGGGGCCGCTGCACGGGCTGCCGGTGGCCCACAAGGACACCCACGCGACCGGCGGCATGCGAACGACGTGGGGCTCCCCGCTGCACGCCGAGCACGTGCCGGACGCCGACGAGCTCGTCGTCGAGCGCCTCCGGCGGGCCGGCGCGGTCCGGGTCGGCAAGACCAACACCCCGGAGTTCGCCGCCGGCTCGCACACCTTCAACACGCTCTTCGGGGCCACCCACAACCCGTACCGGCACGGGCTGTCCGCCGGCGGCTCCAGCGGGGGCGCGGCCGCCGCGCTCGCCGCGGGCCTGGTGCCGCTCGCCGAGGGGAGCGACATGGGCGGCTCGCTGCGCAACCCGGCCGCGTTCTGCGGCGTCGCCGGCCTGCGCCCCACCCCCGGCCGGGTGCCCACCTGGCCGGCGCCGATGGCCTGGTCGCAGCTGTCGGTGCAGGGGCCGATGGGCCGCACCGTCGCCGACGTGGCACTCACGCTCTCGGCGATCGCCGGGCCCGACCCCCGCGTGCCGATCTCCCTGGCGGACGACGGCGCCGGCTTCGCCGCCCCCCTGCCGGAGGAGCTCGCCGGGCTGCGGGTCGCCTGGGCGCCCGACCTCGGCGGGCGGATCGCCGTCGACCCGGCGGTCCGGGCGGCGCTCGCGCCCGCGGCCGCGGTGTTCGAGCGGCTCGGCGCGACCGTGGAGGAGGCCTGCCCGGACCTGTCCGGCGCCGACGACGTCTTCGGCACCCTGCGCGCCTGGATCTTCGAGGCCGCGTACGGCGAGCTCGGCCGCCGCTCCCCCGAGCTGGTCAAGGAGGCCATCCGGTGGAACGCCGAGCAGGGCGCCCGGCTGACCGGGGCCGACATCGCGCGGGCCGAGCAGCAGCACACCGCGCTGTACGAGCGGGTCGTCGGGTTCTTCGAGCGCTACGACGTCCTGCTGGCCCCCACCACCCAGGTGCTGCCGTTCCCGGTCGAGCAGGAGTACCCGACGGAGATCGACGGGGTCCGGCTGACCAACTACCTGGAGTGGATGCGCTCCTGCACGCTCATCACGCCGACCGGCTGCCCGGCGCTGTCGGTGCCGGCCGGGCTCACGCCCGACGGCCTGCCGGTCGGCCTGCAGGTGGTCGGCCCGCCGCGCGCCGACCGGCGGGTGCTCGAGGTCGGGCACGCCTTCGAGCAGGCGCGCGGGCCGCTCCCCTCCCCCGCCCTCTGACCCCGTCTGCCGCTCTCTAGCCGACGCGCTAGAGAGCCGCAGACGAGGACATCGGCGCCGGGATCGCTCCTCCCCGTGCCGGACCGGAACTGTGCACGTGTCCACGTCAGGGACGGGCGATGAGGTGGACAGGTGCACAGTCATCCCTCGCCGGGGCGCTCACGCACCACCGACGACAACGGGAGGCGACGCCGCGGCCGTCGCCCCGGGGGTGGCCGGTGAGTTCCCCGCCCGCAGTGGGGGCCGGGCCTCGGCCGCCGGCAGTCCGGGCAACCGCACGGTCACGGCCGAGCAGTCGAGGCGCTCGCACGCCTCGACCGCCGTGGCCGCGGCCGGTGTGCCCACCAGGCCGCGCTCGGCGCAGAGAGCCCGCAGCCGGGCGAGGAACTCCTCGTCGGCCCTGTCCGGCCCTCGCCCGGGAACCACCCCGCGCCCCCCACGTCCTCCTAGAGACTGCGGAGGCCGCGCAGGGTCCGGACGGCGACGACCAGCTCGGCGAGCTCCTGCCGGTCGCCCGCGGCCAGGTCGGCCAGCTGGGCGGCGGCGCGGCGCTGGGCGGCGTCCCACCCCTCGACCCAGGCGGCGACCAGCGCGGCGGCGTCCGCGCCCGGTCCGGCGCCCTCGACCACCTGGGCGGTGAGGGCGGCCTGCTCGGCGGCGAGGTCGTCGCGCAGCGTGGCACGGGCGAGCGACGGCCAGCGGCGGTCCCGCGGCAGGGCGGTGACCAGGTCACGCAGCGGCACCAGGCCGAGGCGCTCGGCCACGACCTGCATGACCCGGCCGGCCAGCTCGATCGGCGCGCCCGTGCGCTCGGCGACGACGGCCAGGTCCAGCGCCGCCGGCAGCAGCGGCGCCACCGCCGCCTCGGCCGCCAGCTCCTCGGGCACGCCGGCCACCCGCAGCCGCTCGGCCCGCTCGGCGTGCGCGGCCGCCTCGGCCCCGAGCAGCCAGCCGGCCAGTCCGGCGCGGACCGCCGCCACCGGCCGGGCGAACCGCCCGGCGACCTCCCCGACCGGCACGGGGCGGTCCCCGGCCAGCTCGGGCAGCCGCAGCAGCCACCGGGTGGCGCGCTCGGTCAGCCGGGTGGCCTCGATGCGCAGCTCGGCCTGGGTCGCGGCGGGCACCCGGTTGTCCAGGGACCGTGGGGCGTCCCAAAGCCGGTCGGCCTCGAACACCGCGCGCGCGACCGCGTGCGCCCGCACGACCCCGGCGAGGGCCACGCCGGTCTCCTCGGCCAGCCGGAACAGGCCGGTCACCCCGGCGGTGTTCACCGCCCGGTTGGTCAGCGCGGTGGCGACGATCTCCCGGCGCAGCGGGTGCCCGGCCACCGCCTCGGGGAAGCGCTCGCGCAGCGCCGTGGGGAAGTACGCGGTCAGCAGCGGGGCCAGCGCCGGGTCGTCGGGCAGGTCCGAGGCCAGGACGGCGTCCCCCGCCTCGAGCTTGGCGTAGGCGAGCAGCACCGAGAGCTCGGGACCGGTCAGCGCCGAGCCGTCGCGGCGGCGCTCCGCCAGCGCCCGGTCGTCCGGGAGCGCCTCCACCCCCCGGTCGAGCCGCCCGGAGCGCTCCAGCGCCCGGATGAAGCGCTGGCCGGCGTCCAGCAGGCTGCGGGCGGAGGCGACCTCGACGGCCAGCGTCGCGTTCTGCGCGTGGTTGTCGGCGAGGACGGCGGCGGCCACCTCGTCGGTCATCTCCTGCAGCAGCGCCGCCCTGCCCGCGGCGTCCAGGGCCCTCGAGGCGACCACCCCGTTGAGCGCGATCTTGATGTTGACCTCGTGGTCGGAGGTGTCGACGCCGGCGGAGTTGTCGATCGCGTCGGTGTTCACCCGCCCGCCGGTCAGGGCGTACTCCACGCGGCCGCGCTGGGTGAGGCCGAGGTTGCCGCCCTCCCCCACCACCCGCACGCGCAGCTCCCGGCCGTCGACCCGGACGGCGTCGTTGGCCTTGTCGCCGGCGTCGAGGTGGCTCTCGGTGGAGGCCTTCACGTAGGTGCCGATGCCGCCGTTGAACAGCAGGTCCACCGGCGCGAGCAGCACGGCGCGGATCAGCTCCACCGGCGCGAGCGAGTCGACGCCGGCCGGCAGCCCGAGCGCGGCGCGCATCGGCTCGCTGACCGGCACCGCCTTCGCCGTCCGCGGCCACACGCCGCCGCCGGGGCTGATCAGGGCGGCGTCGTAGTCGGCCCAGGACGAGCGCGGCAGCGCGAACAGCCGGCGGCGCTCGGCGAACGACGCCGCGGCGTCCGGGTCGGGGTCGACGAACACGTGCCGGTGGTCGAAGGCGGCGACCAGCCGGATGTGCTCGGAGAGCAGCATCCCGTTGCCGAACACGTCGCCGGACATGTCGCCGATGCCGACGACGGTGAACTCCTGGCTCTGCACGTCCACGCCGAGCTCGCGGAAGTGCCGGGTCACCGACTCCCAGGCGCCGCGGGCGGTGATGCCCATCGCCTTGTGGTCGTAGCCGACCGAGCCGCCGGAGGCGAAGGCGTCGCCCAGCCAGAAGCCGCGCTCGAGGGAGACCTCGTTGGCCAGGTCGGAGAACGTCGCCGTCCCCTTGTCGGCGGCGACGACGAGGTAGGTGTCGTCGCCGTCGTGCCGGACCACCCGCGCCGGCGGGACGACCCGGCCCTCGACCAGGTCGTCCGTGAGCGAGAGCAGGGCCCCGATGAACAGCCGGTAGCAGGCCTGCCCCTCGGCGAGCTGCGCGTCCCGGTCGCCGCCCACCGGCGGCCGGCGGACGACGAACCCGCCCTTGGCCCCGGTCGGCACGATGACGGTGTTCTTCACCATCTGCGCCTTGACCAGGCCGAGGACCTCGGTGCGCAGGTCCTCGTGCCGGTCGGACCAGCGCAGCCCGCCGCGGGCGACCGCGCCGAACCGCAGGTGCACGCCCATCACCCGCGGCGAGCTGACCCACACCTCGCGCTCCGGGCGCGGCTGCGGCACGTCGGGCACCTCGGCCGGGTGCAGCTTGAGCGCCAGCGGCCCGCCCGCGTAGTACGTCGTCCGCTGGGTGGCGAGGACGGCGGCGAGCAGCGCCGTGAGCACCCGGTCGGCGTCCAGCGACTCCACCTCGCCGATGGCGCGGCGCAGCGACGCGGCCAGCGCCTCCTGCCGCTCGGCGCGGCCGGCCGCGCGGTCCGGGGAGAAGCGGGTCTCGAACAGGGCCACCAGCCGGGCGACGACGTCGGGGTGGGCGGCCAGCGTGGACTCCACGTAGGACTGGCCGAACGGCAGCCCGGCCTGGCGCAGCCACTGCACGTAGGCGCGCACCACGGCCACCTGCCGCCAGTTGAGCCCGGCGAGCAGGACCAGCGCGCCCAGGCCGTCGTCCTCGGCGTCGCCGCGCCACACCGCCAGGACGGCGTCGGTGAACCGCTCCGGCAGCGAGCCGGCGAACGGCAGCTCGCCGGTGGGCGCCGACAGCCCGAAGTCGTAGATCCAGGCGATCGGCGCACCGATCCGGTCGATCTCGTAGGGCCGCTCGTCGATGACGTCGACGCCCATGTGCTGGAGCACCGGCAGGACGTCGGACAGCAGCAGCCGCTCCCCCGCCCGGTAGACCGACAGCCGGGCCTCGCCGCCCTCGCGCGGGCGGCGCAGCCGCAGCCCGATCTCGCCCGGCGAAAGCGCCTCCAGCCGGGCCAGGTCGTCGACGGCGGTCGCCGCGGAGAAGTCCTCCTGGTAGCCGATCGGGAAGGCGTCGGCGACCCGGGCCAGCAGCCGCTCGGCCGCCTCGGCGCCGTGCCGCTCGTGCAGGGCCTCGGTCAGCTCGTCGGTCCAGCTGCGCGCGGCGGCGGCGAGCTCGGCCTGCAGCGCGGGCACGTCGACGTCGGGCAGCGCCGGGCGGCCGCCCCGGCTGACCGGCGGGCGGACGACGAAGTGCAGCCGGGCCAGCACCGACTCGGTGACCCGCGCGGTGTACTCGATGCCACTGCCGCCCAGCCGCTCCAGCAGCAGCTGCTGCATCCGCGTGCGGACCTCGGTCGTGTAGCGGTCGCGGGGCAGGTAGACCAGGGCCGACCAGAACCGCCCCTGGGGGTCGCGGCGCAGGAACAGCCGGGTCTGGCGGCGCTCCTGCAGCTGCAGCACGCCGAGCGCGACCGGCAGCAGCTCGTCGGCGCCGACCTGGAGCAGCTCGTCGCGCGGGTGGGCCTCGAGCAGGTCGACCAGCGCCTTGCCGGTGTGGCTGTCCTCGGGGACGCCGGTGCGGGCCACCACCTCGGCCACCCGCCGCCGGACCACCGGCACGTCGCGCACGCTGCTGGCCTCGGCCGCGGTCGACCACAGCCCGGCCAGCCGGTGCTGGCGGACGACGCCGTCCTCGCCGGGCAGCGTGACCGCGACCAGGTCCAGCCAGGCCCGCCGGTGCACGCTCGCCCGCACGTCGGCCTTGGTGACCGTCAACAGCGCGTCCCCGTCGGCCGAGCGGGACTCGGGCGGGGCGGCGCCGGCGGAGGGGTCGCTGCGGAGCATGCCCAGGCCGCTGCCGGGCACGGCGCGGACGGTGCGGGCGCGCCCGGTGGGCAGCTCGACGTCGCGGGCGCCGAGGAAGACGAAGTGGCCGTCGGCCAGCCAGCGCAGCAGCGCGGCGGTCTCGGCGGGGTCCTGCGCGGGGTCGTCGGTCGCGGCGGGCTCGGCGTCCCCGGCGAGGGCCAGCTGGTCCAGCCGGTCGGCCAGCGCGAGCGCGCGGGCCCGCGTGCGGTCGGCGTCCTCGTCCACGGCGCGGACGTCGGCGAGCACCGTGCGCAGGCCGGTGACCAGGTCGCCGCGCGCCTCCTCGTCCAGCGGGCCGTCGAGGACGACGGCCATCCACGACTCGGCGAGCGCGTCGGGGCCGCACTCCGCGGGGTCGGCGCTGTCGCAGAAGGCGCCGATCCGGCCGGTCACGTCCCGCCGCACCACCAGGACGGGGTGGACGACGTGCTCGAGCCGGAAGCCCTGGCGGACCACCTCGGCGGTGACCGAGTCGACCAGGTAGGGCATGTCGTCGGTGACGACGAACACGATCGACCGGCTGCGGTCGGCGCCCTCGCGCCGGGTGACCTCGACCGTGGCCGAGCCGCGCGGCCGGACGGCGGCCAGCCGCAGGTGGTCCAGCGCCAGCGCGGCGAGCTCGGCGGGGTGCTGGCGGAGCACCTCGGCCGCCGGCTCGCTCCAGTAGTACCGGCGGAACAGCCCGGGCAGGTCGGCGGCGGTGCAGCCGGCCGGCAGGCCCTCGGCGGCGCCGGGGGTCTCCTCGGCGGCCTGCTCGAGCAGCCGGCGCTTGGCCTCCCGGGCGGCCTCGAGTGCGGCGAGGTCGTCGGGGGCGCCGTTCGCGGGGGTGCCGCCGGCGGTCTGCTGCTGCTCGGCCTCGGCGACGTCGCCGGTGGTGCGGGCCATGACCCGACGCTAGTCGCGCGGGGCACCCCGGGCCCGCCGACGCGACGGGCCGGTGCGGCCACGATCAGCTGACCTGATCATGCGGCGTCCTCCCTCACCGTGTGCGGTGAGGGAGGACGCTCCACGATCAGGGAGGCTGATCGTCGCCGGACGTCGGCCGGTGCGGCCGGGGGTCGGCGGGGCGGTCGCCGGGGTCAGTCGCGGTCGAGGACCTGGTCGGCCAGCCAGCCGCCGACGGCCAGGAGCAGGCCGCCGAGGACCGCGCTGCCGAACCCGTCGACGGTCAGCCGGTCGGTGAGCGCGGCGGTGAGCCCGAGCAGCGCCGCGTTGATGACCAGCAGGAACAGGCCCAGCGTGAGCAGGACGAACGGCAGGCCCAGCAGCCGCAGGATCGGGCCGACGATCGCGTTGACCACGGCGAAGATCAGCGCGATCCACAGCCAGGTGCCGAACTCCCCCAGCGGGCCGTCGGGGTTGGAGATCACCTCGACGCCGTCGAGCAGGTAGGCGACGAGCCAGAAGACCCCCGCCATGAGCACGACCTTGAGCGCGAACTTGATCACGACGGCACGCTAGCGGCGCCCGACCCCCGGTGCCGGGACGTAGGGCACTCTACGGCTCTCTAGCGTGTCGGGTAGACGGCTCTCGACGCCGGTCGAGAGGTCCGACGGCGGCTCCGCCGCGACACGCGCTGTGCTGTTCTACGGATGTCTACGGTCGCGGCTAGAGAGGGCCATACGGTGCTCGACGTGGATCCCGTCCGGAACCCCTACGCCCCCGGCGCCGGCCAGCGCCCGCCCGAGCTGGCCGGCCGGGACGACGAGCTGTCGGCCTTCGACGTCGTCCTGGAGCGCATCGCCCGCGGCCGGCCGGAGCGCTCCCTGGTGCTGACCGGGCTGCGTGGCGTCGGCAAGACCGTGCTGCTCAACCAGCTGCGCTCGGCGGCGATCGGCCGCGGCTGGGGCACCGGGAAGATCGAGGCCCGGCCGGACCAGTCGCTGCGCCGGCCGGTCTCCTCCGCGCTGCACATGGCGCTGCGCGAGCTGCGCCATCCCGACCAGGAGTCGATGGACGCCGTCCTCGCGACGCTCAAGGCCTTCGCCCAGCGGGCCGTGGGCGCCGACGCCAAGCTGCGCGACCGGTGGCAGCCGGGCATCGACGTCCCCGCCGCCACCGGCCGGGCCGACTCCGGGGACATGGAGATCGACCTGGTCGAGCTGCTCAGCGATGCCGCGGGGCTGGCCGCCGACGTCGGCAAGGGCATCGCGCTGTTCATCGACGAGATGCAGGACGTGCAGGCCCCCGACGTGTCGGCGATCTGCGCGGCCTGCCACGAGCTCTCCCAGCAGGGCGCGCCGCTGATCGTCGTCGGGGCGGGCCTGCCGCACCTGCCCGCGGTGCTCAGCGCCTCGAAGAGCTACTCCGAGCGGCTGTTCCGCTACCTGCGGATCGACCGGCTCGACCGGGCCGCCGCCGACCGGGCCCTGCTGGCGCCGGCCGAGCGGGAGGACGTCGGCTTCGAGCCCGCGGCGCTGGACGCGCTGTACGCCGCCGCCGACGGCTACCCGTACTTCGTGCAGGCCTACGGCAAGGTCACCTGGGACGTCGCCGCCACCTCCCCCATCACCGCCGCCGACGTCGCCATGGCGGCGCCGGTCGCCGAGGCGGAGCTGGCGGTCGGGTTCTTCGGCTCCCGCTACGACCGGGCCACCCCGGCCGAGCGCGAGTACATGCACGCGATGGCCGAGCTCGGCGGGCCGCAGGGCAACGCCGTGGCCACCTCCGAGGTCGCCGTGTCGCTGGGCCGCAAGCCCGCGTCGCTGTCCCCGGCACGCGACTCGCTGATCAAGAAGGGGCTGGTCTACTCGGCCGAGCGCGGGCAGATCGCCTTCACGGTGCCGCACTTCGGCCGCTACCTGCTCAGCCACCCCGACTAGCGGTCAGCCGGGCCGGAGGAAGGCGCTGACGTCGGCGGCGACGTCCTCCGGGCGCTCCCAGTTCGGGCAGTGCCCGGTGTCGGGGTACACCCGCAGCCGGGCGTCGGGCAGCGCGGCGAGCAACCGGTCCTGCTGCCCGCGGTCGAACAGCGCGTCCCGGTCGCCCCACAGGACGAGCGTGGGTGCGCGGACCGCGCCCAGCCGGTCGCGGTCGTCGGACCGGACCAGTCCCTCCCAGGACTCCCGGTACACCCATCCCGGCGCCCGGCGGCTCTCGGCGACCAGCGCGTCGAAGAACCCCGGTGCGACCGGGCGGTGCACGGTGCTCGCAGCGAACTCCCGGGCGAAGCCCTCGGGGACCTCGTCGGGCAGGTCGGCGATCGCCGTCCGCACCTCCTCGACCAGGGCCTCGCCCATCCGGTCGGCCGAGCCGATGAGGACGAGCCGGTCCACCCGGTCGGGGTGCAGCTCGGCGGCCCGGCGGACGACGAAGCTGCCGAAAGAGTGGCCCACCAGGTGCGCCCGCCGCACGCCGAGCGCGTCGCAGAGGGCCACCAGGTCGTCGGCGAACCGGTCCAGGGCGTACCCGCCGGCCGCCGGCCGACCGGAGGCCCCGAACCCGCGCTGGCTGTAGGCGATCGCGCGCAGCCGCGGGTCCAGGTGCTCGAGGACCCGGCTCCAGGAGAACCACGAGTCCGGCCAGCCGTGCACGAGGACGACCGGTGGCCCGGTGGCGTCGCCGCCCTCGACGGTGTCCAGCCGGAGCCCGCCCGGCAGGGTCGTGGCGGCGGTGCGGAGCGTCTGCGTCGTCCCGGGCACGGGGTCCTCCCGAAGGTCGGCCCCCGTGCGCTGACGACCGTAGGACCGACGAGCCCCGAGCGGGGCCGGCCCGACCACTCCCCCGACGTGCCCGCTGCGGCGGGTTGCCGTCCGGTCGCGGTGGGCAGGGGGCCCGTCGTGCCGGAGTGGGTGGAGGCGGGGCTGTGGGGGCTGCTGGGCGGCGCGGCGCTGGTGCTGGGCGCCCTGGTCGCCTGGTTCGTCCGCGTGCCGCAGACGGTCATCGCGTCGGTGATGGCCTTCGGCTCCGGGGTGCTCATCTCGGCGGTCGCCTTCGACCTGGTCGCCGAGGCCGCCGACACCGGCGGGCTGGGGCCGACGGCGGTCGGCTTCCTCGGCGGCGCGCTGGCCTACCTGGGCGCCAACGCCGCGCTCGCCCGCCGCGGCGCCCGGCACCGCAAGCGCTCCGGGGACCAGCAGCCCTCGGAGGACGAGCAGGCCGGCAGCGGGGCCGCGATCGCCGTCGGCGCGCTGCTGGACGGCGTCCCGGAGAGCGTCGTCCTCGGGCTGGGCCTGCTCCCCGGCGGCGGGGTGAGCGCCTCGGTGCTGGCCGCGGTGTTCATCTCGAACGTGCCCGAGGGCCTGTCCAGCGCCGCGGGCATGAAGCGCAGCGGCCGCTCGGCGGGCTACGTGTTCGGCATCTGGGGCGGCATCGCCGTGCTCAGCGGGCTGGCCGCGCTGGTGGGCTACCTGGCCCTGGGCGGCGCGGCGCCGGAGCTGGTCGCCGTCATCACCGCGGTGGCGGCGGGCGCGATCCTGACGATGGTCGCCGACACGATGATCCCCGAGGCCTTCGAGCAGACCCGGACGTGGACCGGCCTGATCACCGCGGTCGGCTTCCTGACCGCGTTCGCGATCGAGCGGGCGGCCTGAGCCGGCCGGCGGCGGCCCCCGTGCTCAGGGGCGACGGCGCCCGGGCTCAGCGGGCGCCGGCGCGGGTGCGCACGGCCAGCACCGCGACGTCGTCCTCCGCGCCGTCGGCCAGCATCACGGCCAGCAACCGGTCGCACAGGTCCTCCAGCGGCCGGTCGCCGAACCGGGCCAGCAGCCGGCGCACCTGCTCGCGCCCGTCGTCCAGCGGGACGCCGCGCCGCTCGAACAGCCCGTCGGTGAACAGCAGCACGGTCGCGTCGTCGGGCAGGTCCGCGGCCCCGTCGGCCCGCGGCCCGCGCCAGCCGATGCCCAGCGGCGGGCCGATCGGCGCGGCGAGGTCGGTGACCCGGCCGTCCGGGGTGAGCACCAGCGGCTCGGGGTGGCCGGCCGAGGACCAGCGCAGCGTCCGGCCGCCGGCGCCGTCGTGCTCGATCCGGCAGACCAGCGCGGTCGCCATGGTGGGCACCGCCAGCCCCACGAGGGCGTGGTCGACCCGGCGCAGGACCCCGGCCGGCTCCTCCAGCCGGTCGAAGGCGATGCCCCGCACCAGCGTCTTGACCTGGCCCATGGCCGCCGCGGCCTCGATGTCGTGGCCCATGACGTCGCCGATGACGACGACGAGGTCGCCGTCGGGCTGCAGGAAGCTGTCGTACCAGTCGCCGCCGATGGACACCCCGCGGGTGGCGGCCCGGTAGCGGACGGCGGTCTCCAGGTGCGGCTGCTGCACCGGTGGGGACAGCAGCGACAGCTGCAGCCGCTCGGCGACCTGCTGGTTGGCCGCGGCCAGCCGGGCGTTGTCCAGGGCCAGCGCGGCCCGGCGCGAGGCCACCTCGGCGGTGCGCAGCTCGATGTCGGTGTGCGCCCCGCGGTCGGGGCCGTTGACCAGGGTGATCGCGCCGAACTGCTCGCCGCGGGCGAGCAGGGGGAAGGTGGCGACGGCGGTGGGCCGCAGCGGCGCCAGCGCCTCCCGGCTGAACTCGTCGGCGACCATCTGCTCGATGTGCGCACTCGTCAGCTGCGGGATCACGACCGGCTGGCCGCTGCGCAGCACCGTCGGCACCGGCGCGTTGGGCCGGTTGCTGCCCACGCGCGCGTCGGCGTAGCGGTGCATCGCCTCGACCATCGCGGGGTCACGGTGCGCCCGGCCGACGTCGCGGCGGGTGCCGTCGGGGTCGATGACGCTGACCAGGCACCAGTCGGCGAGCAGCGGCACGACGAGGCGGGCGAAGCGGCCGACGGCCTCGTCGGTGTCGAAGGTCGAGGTCATCGCCTGGCTGATGTCGCCGAGCAGCATGAGGTGCCGGCCGGCGAGCTCCGCCGACGCCGCGGCGTCGGCCGCGCGGAGGGCCGCGTCGGCCGCCCGCTCGGCGGCCTCCTCGCGGGCCGCGACGGCGGCGGCGCGTTCCTCCTCGGTGCGGCGGCGGTCGGTGACGTCGTCGTAGGTGACCACCAGGCCGGCGTCGGTGAGGAAGGCGTCGGCCTGGAACCACTTGCCCAGCGGCTCGAACCACGCCTCGGCCCGGCCGGACTCCCCCGTCGCACGCACCTTGGTGTAGAGCTCGTCGAAGGGCCCGCCGACGGCGTCGGGGAACGCCTCCCAGATCACGCGGTCGAGCAGCCCTTCGACGGTCTGGCCGAGAACGGCCGCGCCGGCGGGGTTGACGTAGACGATCCGCCACTCCGCGTCGAGGACGATCATCGGGCGCTCCATGCCCTCGACGGCCTGCACCAGCAGGTCGCCCGGCGGCTGCGCCCGGTCCGTGATCACGGCGCCCACTCTGCCTCATCGCGGCCGTTCCACCTGTGACTCGGCCCACGGGACCACTCCGACGGTCATCACACGGTTGAGCGACGGCCCCCGTGGGCACCGCAGTGTGCATCCGAGAAGCGGAAGCCGACGGGGGAGAGGACATGAGTCGACTGGCATGGCCCCTGCGGCCGCTGCCGGACGGCCGGGGCGAGATGTGGCGGTGGGACCTGGGGTCCCTCGCGGAGCTGCCGGCGGTCCGCGCGGCGCTGCGTGCCCGGCTCGACGAGGTGGGCTTCCCGCGTGATCCCGACGACCCCGTCGCCGACCGGATGATCCTGGCCTTCGACGAGCTCGCGTCGAACGCGCTGCGGCACGGTGGCCGGCCCGTGGTCGCCACGGTGATCGCCGGCAGCGGTGGCTGGATCCTCGACATCAGCGACCGGGCACGGGAGTCCATGCCGGCGCCGGCGGTGGGCCGCGACCCCGCCAAGGGCGGGCTGGGCCTGTACCTGGTGGCCCGGCTGTCGGTCGCGCACGGCTGGTATGTCGACGAGGTGTGCAAGCACGTGTGGGCCTGCCTGCCGACGACGGTCGACGACCTCTCGCCCGCCTACGGCTGAGCGCGGGCCGGCGGAGGCCGCCCCGCTCGCTGTCACCTGGCAGCGCTGCCGTCGGACCACGCGCCGACGACACCGCTGCAGGGTGACGGTGACGGCGCTGGGGTCGCGTTGCCGGCCCGAGTGGGGCCCGGAGGGCTCCGCGCAGGGACGGCAGAGGCGGCTCGGCGCCGGTCGGGAACGGCTCCTGGCCGCGGTGTCGTCCGGAGGACGACGGTGTTGTCGCGCCCGGGGCGGCGGGGCGCGGATGGCCCTGCGCCGCCCCGGGGCAGCTCCTCAGTGGCCCGGGGATCGCCCGGGCCGTGCGGGGAGTCGGTGCGGTGTCAGGCCGCCCCCGACGGGATGACCAGCGACAGGTTGCCCTTGCCGTAGCCGGGGACCTCGACGGCGACGTCGAGCCGGTTGAAGGCGGCGAGCATGCCGGCGATGTCGGCCGGCACGTCGTCCCCGGGGGCGTAGAGCTGGTACAGCTTCGAGTGCGGCGCACCCGGCACGTTGAACAGCGCCGAGACCACGTTGACGACCTCGTGCAGCGCCTCGGTGAGCATCGTGGTCAGCTCGCCGTCCTCCTCGACGGCGTCCTGGCAGCCGCCGGGGGGCAGCAGGGCCAGCGCACCGCCGGTGTAGGCCGACAGCGCGAGGTCCATGACGCACAGCGCGTTGACGTTCAGGTGCGGGTCGACGTACACGGCCACCGACACGGGCGAGCGCTCGGTCGGGGTGACCGGGGCGCCGGGGGCGACCGAGACGGGCTTGCCGACCAGGCCGGTGAGCATGTCCTTCACGGCCTTGAGGTCGGGCAGGACCATGGCCAGCGGGGCGGTCACGCGATCACCCCGTCCAGGGCCTCGGTGAAGGTCTCCTCGTTGAACGGCTTGGCGATGAGGAACAGCGCGCCGGCGTCGGCGGCCCTGTCCCGCATCTCCTGCGAGCCCTCGGAGGTGACGAAGCCGAACGGCACGCTGGAGCCGGACGACCGCAGCGCCTGCAGGCACTCGATGCCGGTCATGTTCGGCATGTTCCAGTCCGACAGCACCAGGTCGGGGCTCTCGGTCTGGACCTTGTCGTAGGCGTCGCGGCCGTCCTCGGCCTCGACGATGTCGTGGCCGTCGTACCCGGCCTGGCGCAGGGTCCGGATGACGATCTGCCGCATGACACGGCTGTCGTCGGCGATCAGGATCTTCACAGGAGCACTCCGTTCCGTGTCGTGCTGGTCAGTGGGGGATCGGGGTCCCGAGGGACCCCTGGGCGGTGATGGTCAGCGGCTGGCCGCGCCAGAGGACCTCGACGCGGCAGCTGTCCTCCGGCGTGAGCACCGGGGGCGGGGTGGTGCCGGTCTGCGGCAGCCCGAGGGCCGACGGACCCGGCAGGACGGCCTTGACGTTGCCGCCCACGACGTTGGCGATCTCGCCGAGCGCGTCCTCGACGTCCTCGGCCTCGAGCTGCGCCGGGGCGTGCTCGCGCAGCAGGGCGCGGGTCAGCTCCGCGGCGGTGTCGCGGCCGCAGGTGACGACGACGACGCCGTTCCACGGGCCGGCGATCGTGACCCAGGAGCTCAGCGTCGCGGCCGGCAGCGGCGCCGGCAGCGGCACGAGGAACTCCTCCTCGCCGACCAGGGCCGACCACGCCTGCTCGGCGATCTCGGTGACCGTCGCCTCGTCCAGCAGCGCGGTGACGAGGGTGGCGTTCACAGGGAGACCTCCTGCGGGAGCAGGCCGAGCAGCGCGAGTTTGTCGGCGAGCGCGTCGGCGGTGAAGGGCTTGATCACGTACTCGTGGGCGCCGGCGGCCAGCGCGCGCACGATCTGGCCGTGCTCGCTCTCGGAGGTGACCATCATCAGGGTCACCGCGCGCCAGGCCGGGTTGCTGCGGACGGCGGAGACGAACTGCAGCCCGTCCATCACCGGCATGTTCCAGTCGATGGTGCACAGGTCGGGCACCCAGCCCTCCAGGAGCACGTCGAGCGCCTCCTGGCCGTGGCCGGCGTCCCGGGTCTCGTAGCCGAAGCCCCCCAGGGTCCCGCTCACGATGCGCCGCATGGCGCGTGAGTCGTCGATCACCAGAGCACGCACGGTCAGGCCCCCTTCAGCGGGCGGTAGGCGGAGCTGCGGCCGAGCACGACCCGCTCCCAGGAGTCGTCGACGCCGAGGGTGGTCTCGGCGGCGCCGAGGAACAGCCACCCGTCCGGGCGCATGAGGGCGCGCACCCGGCGCAGGATCGCCTGCTTGGTGGACAGGTCGAAGTAGATGAGGACGTTGCGCAGGTAGACCACGTCGAACGGGCCCATCCGCGGCAGCGGGGCGGCCAGGTTGCACTCGCTGGCCGTCACCATCCGGCGGAGGTTCGCGTTGACCTCCCACTCGGCGCCGGCCCGGCTGAAGTGCCGGACGAGCATCGGCGCGGGCAGGCCGCGGTTGACCTCGAGCTGGCTGAACCGGCCGGCGCGGGTGCGCTCGACCATCTCGCGGGAGATGTCGGTCGCCGTGATCGAGACGCGGGTGCCGGCGTTGGGCAGCGCGTCCTCGAGCAGCATCGCGATGGTGTACGGCTCCTGGCCGCTGGAGCAGGCCGCGGACCAGATCTGCAGCCGCTCGTGCGGGGAGCGGGCCGCCTGCAGCGCCGGCAGCACCGTCGTCGTCAGGGCGGAGAACGGGTCGCCGTCCCGGAACCACGAGGTCTCGTTCGTGGTGAGCGCCTCGACGATCTTCCGCGTGTTCTCGGGGCTCGGCCGCGACCGCACGCTGTCGACCAGCTGGCCGACGTCGGTCAGGCCCAGCTGGCGGGCGATCGGCAGCAGCCGGGCCTCCACCAGGTACTCCTTGCCGGGCTGGAGCACGATCGCGCTCTCCCGGTGGACCACCTGGCGGACCCAGTCGAAGCTCGTGGCGGTGAGGGTCACCGGACACCTCCTGCGGTGAGCGCTGACGTCCGGCCCGGGACGGGGGACGGGCCGGTGGCCGGGCCGGTGAGGCGGCGCAGGATCGCCTCGGCGATCCGGTCCAGCGGGAGGATCTCGTCGGCCAGGCCGGCCGAGGCGACGGCCCCGGGCATGCCCCACACCACCGAGGTGGCCTGGTCCTGCACGACGACGGACCCGCCGGCCTCGCGGATGCGGGCGGCGCCGAGCCGGCCGTCGGAGCCCATCCCGGTGAGGACGACGCCGAGCACCGCGCCCCGGTGGGCGTCGACGGCGGAGCGGAACAGCGGGTCCACCGCCGGGCGGCAGAAGTTCTCCGGCGGGCCCTGGGTCAGCATCGTCGTGCCGCCGCGGGGGCCGGTGCGGATGGTCAGGTGGTGGTCGCCGGGCGCGAGGTGGACCGTGCCGGGGGCCAGCGGGGTGCTGTCGACGGCCTCGACGACCCGCAGGGCGCAGAGGCGGTCCAGCCGCTGGGCGAACTGGCGGGTGAAGACCGGCGGCATGTGCTGGACCAGGAGCACCGGCACCGGCAGCGACGCCGGCAGCGCGGGCAGCACCTTGGTGAGCGCCTCCGGCCCGCCGGTGGAGGAGCCGATGACCAGGATCGCCGGCTTCTCGGCCGGCGTGGTACGCGGCGCGGCCGGGCGGGGCGCGGGCAGCGGGGCGGCCGGACGCGCCGGCCCGGGGGTGACCGGGCGCCCGGTGAGCGCCTTGATCTTGGGGATGAGCTGCTCGCGGACGCTCTCCATCGACTGCGCGACGCTGCCGACGTTGGCCGGCTTGGTGACGTAGTCGTTGGCGCCGGCGGACAGCGCGTCGAGGGTCGCCGCGGCCCCGCGCTCGGTGAGCGTGCTGAACATGATGATCGGGACGCGGCTGCGGGTCGCCCCGCCCGATCCGGAGCGGATGGCGCGGACGGCGTCGATGCCGTTCAACTCCGGCATCTCGATGTCCATCGTCACCAGGTCCGGCTTCAGCTGCTCGACCTTGCCGAGCGCCAGCTTGCCGTTGACCGCGGTGCCGACGACCTCGATCGCGGGGTCCTGTGACAGCACGTCCGTCACGATCTTGCGGACGACGACCGAGTCGTCGACCACGAGTACCCGGATCGGGTTCATCCGTCCTCCTGCTCCCTGTCGGACAGCCGACAGGGGCTGTTCTGAGCTGTGTCGGCACCGGCGGCGGGCGCGTCCGTCTCGGCCGCGCACACCCGGTCCCCTGGGTGGCGACGTCCCGGACGCCTCACCCGTCACGGAAGTTGTCGGCCGCCCCAAACGTCTCCTGAAGTGCTGGGGCGAACTCGTTACGCAGTTCGCGGTGACCGTCTCCGGAAATGGCTCCTCGGCCATTTGTCGACAGCCGGGGACGGTCATCTCCCGGCGTCGCGCACGGCAGGTGACCAGCGGTTTCCCCGCCCGATCCGGGAATGGCCGGAGAAGTGGCGGCGAGGGTCGCGGGCGGTCAGTCCGTGCGGGGGTGGCGGTCGGCGAGCGCCCGCTCGACCGCGACGAAGTCGCGGGCGTCCCGGGCGTGCTCCCGGAGGCGCGCGGCCGGGACCCGACCGGAGCTTCTCCCGCCGGTGCGCCGAGCGGTGTACGCCGAGAGACCGTTCGGCCCCCCGAACGGGCACGGAGCGCACATCGCCCGTGTCCCTCCTGGCGATATGGAGCGCGCGGGCAGATCGTCCCGGCCGAGGTGCCACACGGGCCCGCCCCCGCGCGGCACGGTGACCTGGACGGCGCCGTGCCGGACCCCGGGGAGGAACGTGGTCGGCTGCGGCTGCCCCGACGACTCCGGGGTGACCTGGTTGGCCGGCCCGACCGGGATCTCGACCGTCGCCCCGGTGCGGTCGTCGTAGCCGAACACCGCCGTCCAGCTGCCGTCGGCGTGGACCGTGACGCAGTCGACCAGGGGGACGACGTCCGGCGGCGCGGAGCGGTCGGGGTTCGCTGCGGCGGCGCCGGGGGCCAGGGCCAGGGCGGCGGCGACGCCGGCGGTGGGCGAGCCGGCCGGCGCGATGTCGGCGGGGTGCGGGCACGGTCGGTCCTCGGTGTCGGCGGGCTGTCTCACCTGACACCTGGACATCGACGCGCCGGGCCGCCGTCCGGAGGGGAGATCCGTGAACCTCTCGTGTCGTCCACCGCACCGACCTGCGGCATCGGGACCGGACCGGCCGCGGGTCAGTCCCGCAGCAGCTCCGGCGGCGGCGCCAGGGTCGTGATGCAGAACGGGTGCCCGGCGGGGTCCAGCAGCACCCGCCAGCGCGGGTCGGGCTGCGGCTCGGCCAGCCGCGCCCCCAGGGCCAGGGCCCGGGCGACCGGCTCGTCCAGCGCCTCGCCGGCGGTCAGGTCCAGGTGGACGACGGAGGCGCCGGGCCAGGCCGGCGGCCGGTACCCCTCGACCCGCTGCGGGATCAGCAGCACGCCCGGCACCCGGACGCCGACGCTGGACTCCCGCCGCCACAGCACCCGGCCACCGAGCAGCCGCAGGTAGAAGTCGGCCAGCTCGCCGGGGTCGGCGCAGTCCAGCGACACCCCGACGAACCGCACGTCGGCCGGTTCGGACTCGTCCACGGCCGGGACCGTAGCGCCGCCTCAGGCGGTGGTGATCCGCTCCCACGGGGCCAGCAGCACCGACAGGGCGCTGGTGTCCAGCAGGTCGGCCATGGTCAGGCCCTGCACCACGCCGGCGACGGCGTTCCACACGCCCTGCGCGCCGTCCCGGCCGTCGAACCCGCCGTCGGCGAACGCCTGCACGGCCAGCAGCTGCGCGGCGGCCAGCACGCGGAGGCGGCCGGAGACGTGCGCCGCCCAGGCCGCCTCGTGCATGGCCCGCGCCCACGGCCGGCGCTCGAAGCGGCCCTCGTCCACCGCGCGGCGCCAGCGGGCGCGCGCGACGTCCTCCTGGTCCCCCAGCGCGGTCAGGAAGGCGCGCACCTCGACCGCGGCCGGGCCGAGGTCCGGCTGCGCCGCCGGCACCAGGCCGGTCGCCGTCGCCAGGGCCAGCGGCCCGGTGAGCTGGCGGCGGACCAGCGGGGGGAGGACGTCGGAGGCGAAGGAGCCGACCACGGCGTCGCCGAGCACGTCGGCGGCCGCGGCCAGGACGTCCTCGGGGAGGTCGGCCACGGCCGGGTGCTCGGGGCCCAGGACGTCGTCGCGCAGCACCCGCTCGACGGCGGCGGCGTCGCCGATCATCCCGCGCTCGAGCTGCTCGACCAGGACGGCGGCGCGGTCGCCGGTGGCGGCCGAGCGCAGGTGCGGCACGGAGGCGGCGAGCTCGCGGGCCCGGCGGGCGCGGACGGCCAGCACGGCCCGCTCCTCGCGGTCGCGGCCGGCGGCCGGGTGCGCCCCGGCGATGAGCTCCAGGGTGGCGGCGTCCGCGGTCAGCCCGGTGAGCAGCACGTCGGCCACCTGGCGCCCGAGCGGCAGGCGGACGAGGTCGAAGCCGAGGGTGGCGGCACTGACCAGCGAGTACGGCACGACAGCGCCTCCGAGGGCCGGGACAGGGGCCTGCCCATGCTGACCGTCATCGGCGGTGATCGCCACGTGCACGTCACTCGTTGGCTGGAGACGCGCCGGCCGGCGCTTGCGTGTCCACCCCGCCTGTGTCATCGCACGCTCACACTGCGTGAGGTGCAGACGCCCCGGAGACGGCACAGGCCCCCGCGCCGGTGCCGGTGCAGGGGCCTGGTCGCCGGGATCAGGCGGAGACGGCCTTGTGGACGTCGAGCGCGAGCAGCAGGTGGCCGTCGAGCTTGAACGCGCCGCGGATCAGCTCGCGCGCCGTCCCGTCCAGGGTGTCCGGCGGGGCCTCGAAGTCGGCCGGGTCGACGTCGACGACGTCGGCGATCGCATCGACCAGCAGGCTGACCGCCTCGCCGTGCAGCCGCACCACGATGACGACCGCGTCGGTGTCGGCCGGCCGCGGCGGGCGGCCGAGCCGCTCGCGCAGCTCGATGGCGGTGACCACCTGGCCGCGCAGGTTGATCAGCCCGGCGACGGCGGCGGGCGCCAGCGGCACCCGGGTCAGGCTCTGGCTGCGCAGCACCTCCTGCACGTGCGCCACCTCGACGCCGTACAGGTCGCCGTCCAGCCAGAAGGTGGCCAGCTGGCCGCCGATGGCGGGGGCAGCGGTCTCGGTCGCGGCAGTCACGTCAGACCTCCATCAGGGACGAGGGAACGCCCCGGGGCGTCGCGGAGTCGGTGGCGGCGCTGTAGAACGCCGGGTCGGCGGCCAGGATGGCCGCGCGGACGTCGAGCAGCTCGGTGACCTTGTCGCCGAGGACGGCGGAGCCGAGCAGGCCCATGTCGTCGATGTCGCTGCGGACGGCGGCCTCGCCGTCGACGATGTCGAGGATCTCCTCGACCACGATGGCGACGCTGCGGCCGTGGTCGCTGTAGACGATCACCTCGAGGACCTCGCGGTCGGCCTCGCCGTAGGCGCCCAGGTGCCGGTCGAGCCGGACGATCGGCAGGATCGCGCCGCGGTACTGCACGACCTCGCGGTTGCCCACGCGCTCGACGTTCTCGGTGCGCACCTGCTCGAGGCGGGTGACCGTGTCGAGCGGGATGGCGACCCGCCGGCCCCCGCCGATGGCGGCCAGCAGCATCCGCTGCCGCTGCGACTCGCTGTCGGCCGCGGCGACGGCGGCGGCCACGCGGGCCTCCTGCCGCTCGGCGCTCTCGGTGCGCAGGGCGCGGCGGGCCAGCGCCTGCACGTCCAGGATCAGCGCGACGGTGCCGTCGCCGAGCACGGTGGCGCCGGAGTAGAGGCCGATCGCCTTGAGCTGGCCGCCGACGGCCTTGACGACGATCTCCTCGGTGTTGATGACCCGGTCGACGACCAGGCCGAAGCGCCGGCCCTCCGACCGCAGCACCGCGATGACCACGTGCCCGTCGTGCCGGTCGGAGGTGAGCCCGAGGACGTCGGTGAGCCGGACCAGCGGCAGCAGCTCGCCGCGCAGCCGGTAGACCGGCGCCCCGCCGACCTCCTCGACGGCGTTGGCGGCCTTCTCGGCGTCCAGGCTGACGAGCTCCTGCAGGCTGATCTGCGGGATGGCGTACCGGTCGCCGGCGCACTCGACGGTGAGCGCCGGGACGATGGCCAGGGTCAGCGGGATGCGCAGCCGGCAGACGGTGCCGGTGCCGGCGACCGACTCGACCTCGATGGTGCCGCCGATCGACTCGATGTTGGTCTTGACGACGTCCATGCCGACGCCGCGGCCGGAGACGTTGGTGACGGCGGCGGCGGTGGAGAAGCCGGGCGCGAAGATGAGCTGGAGCACGTCGGTCGGGCTCATCCGGGCCAGCTGGGCGTCGGTGACCAGGCCCTTCTCGACGGCCTTGGCGCCGATCCTCGCCGGGTCGATGCCGGCGCCGTCGTCGGCGACCTCGACCACGACCTGGCCGCTCTCGTGCTTGGCGCGCAGGGTGAGCACGCCCTCGGCGGGCTTGCCGGCGGCGCGGCGGCGGTCGGGGGACTCGATGCCGTGGTCGACGGAGTTGCGGACCAGGTGGGTCAGCGGGTCCTTGACGGCCTCGAGCAGGGTCTTGTCGAGCTCGGTGTCCTTGCCCTCCATCTCGAGGCGGACGGTCTTGCCGCACTGGATGCCGAGGTCGCGGACGACGCGCGGCAGCTTCGACCAGATGTGGTCGATCGGCTGCATGCGCGTCTTCATGACGCCCTCCTGCAGCTCGCTGGCGATGAGGTTCAGCCGCTGCGAGGCGCGCACCAGGTCCGTGTCGTTGGACCGACCCACGTACTGGACGATCTGGTTGCGGGTCAGCACCAGCTCGCCGACCAGCAGCATGAGCTCGTCGAGCAGGTCGACGTCCACCCGGATGGTGCTGTCGGCGACGGCGCGGCGAGCGCCGCCGTCGGCCGAGGGGGCCGGCTCGGGGTCGGCGGCCTCGGTGGCCGGGGCCGGCCGCGGCGCGGGGACGGCGGGGGCGGCGGGCACCTCGGCGACCGGGGCGCGAGCCGGCTCCGGGGCCGCGGCGGGCGCGGGGGTGGGCTCGGGGACCACGGCCACCGGCGCCTCGACGACGGGGGCCGCGGCGACGGGGGCCGCGGTGACGGGCGCCGCGGCGGCCGGGGCCGGCGCCTCCACCGCGGGCGCCTCCTGGGCGGCCGGCGCCGGCGCCTCCGCGACGGGCGCCTCCTCGGCGGGGCGGTCCTCCATGGCGGCGCTGATGTCGGCGACGACGGCGGAGACGTCGACCGTGCCCTCCCCGCCGGTGGCCTCGATGGAGCCGAGCAGCGACCGGACGGTGTCGACCATCCGCAGCAGCACGCTGGTGCGGGCCGGGGTCAGCTCCAGGGCGCCGTCGCGCAGCCGGGAGAGCATGTTCTCCCCGACGTGGGTGACCTCCTCGAGGCGGTTGAACGCGAGGAAGCCGCTGGTGCCCTTGATCGTGTGGATCGTGCGGAAGATGCTCGACAGCCGCTCGCGGGAGTCCGGCTCCTGCTCGAGGACGACCAGGTCGGTGTCCAGCTGGTCGAGGTTCTCGTGGCTCTCGACGAGGAACTCCTCGACGATGTCGTCCAGACCGTCCACGGTGCCTTCTCTCTGTCGTGCGTCCGCCGGCCCGCGCGGGGCCCCGGAGTTGTCTCGGCGGTCGGGCCCGCGACTCAAGGCGAGTCGGCGGCCCTCGGGCTCCAGAAGCTAGGAGCCGCCCACCGCCGTCATCGGCACCCGCGGGGCGTGTCGGAACCGGCTCGGCCAAAAAGCTCGGCGAGCGTCCGCCCCCGGTCGACAAGGCGATGTCCCGCCCGCGCGGCGGCCCCCGGACCGGCCGGTGCGAGACTCCGGCGCATGAGCAGGGAGATCGTGGACAGCCCCGCCGCGGCGCTCGCCGCGGCCCGGTCGGTGGCCGACGCGCTGGCCGCGGACGTCGTCGCCCGGGACGCCGCGGGCGGCACCCCGGAGCCGGAGACGGCGCTGCTGCGCGGGTCGGGCCTGCTGCCGCTCCTGCTGCCCGCCGAGCGCGGCGGCACCGGGGCCGGGTGGGACACCGCCTACGCCGTCGTCCGCACCGTGACCGCCGTCGACCCCTCGATCGGCCAGCTGCTGGGCTACCACTACCTGCACTCGTGGCGGATCCGGCTCAACCGGGACGCCGACGCGGTGGCCCGGCTGGACGCCGCGGGCGCCGCGGCCGGCTGGTTCTGGGGCGGGGCGGGCAACCCGCGCGACGCCGGCTTCGAGCTGCGCCCGGTGGAGGGCGGCTACCTGCTGAGCGGCACCAAGCACTTCGCCACCGGCGCGGAGGTGGCCGACCGGATCAACGCCAGCGGCACCCGCACCGACACCGGCGAGAAGCTGTCCCTGGCGGTCGACGCGCACTCCGACGGCGTCCGGCACGGCCGGGACTGGGACGCGCTGGGCCAGCGCCGGTCGGCGTCGGGGTCGGTCACCTTCACCGACGTGTTCGTCGCCGCCGACGACGTCCTCGGGCCCAACGAGCAGGCCACGCCGGGTGCGCCCGCCTACGCGACGCTCCACGTGCTCGCCTTCCAGGCGATGCTCAACCAGCTGCACGTCGGCATCGCCGAGGGCGCGCTGGCCGCCGGCGCCGAGTACACCCGCACCCGGTCACGGGCCTGGGCCACGTCCGGCGTCGCGGAGGCGGTGCAGGACCCGCTGGTGCGGCAGCGCTACGGCGAGCTGTCGGCGCGGGTGCAGGCGGCCGCGGCGCTCACCGACCGCGCGTGCGCGGCGCTGACCGAGGCGGCCGGCCGCGGCTGGGAGCTCACCGCCGGGGAGCGGACGGAGGTCGCCGTCGGGCTGGCCGCGGCGAAGGTCGTGACCACGGAGGCGGCGCTGGAGGTGGCCGGCACCGTGTTCGAGCTGACCGGCGCCCGGGCGACCAAGGCCGGCACCGGGCTGGACCGCTACTGGCGCGACGCCCGCACGCTGACCCTGCACGACCCCGTGGCGCACAAGGCCGTGGAGGTCGGCGACTGGCTGCTCACCGGCACCGCGCCGGTGCCCAGCGCCTACAGCTGAGGCTCAGCGCGGCGGTCGTCGGCGCCGGTGTGCACGTGTCCACGTGAGGCGGCGTGAGTGACGTGGACAGGTGCACAACGGCGCTCACGGACGGCGGCGGGGAAGGGTCGTCGGCTCCCCGGCCGGGGCTCAGCGGGCGGCGACGATCTCGTCGTACGTCGGGAACGAGCGGGAGACGTCGCTGCCGGTGAAGTTGCCGATCCAGCCGTCGTCGTCGTGGAAGAACCGCACCGACACGTAGTCGGGGTCCGTGCCCATGTCGAACCAGTGCGTCGTGCCGCCGGGCACCGACAGCAGGTCGCCGGCCTCGCACAGCACGGCGTGCACCTTGCCGTCGACGTGCAGGTAGAACACGCCCGAGCCGGTGGCGAAGAACCGGTCCTCGTCGTCGTCGTGGGTGTGCTCGTCCAGGAACTTCGCGCGGCTCGTGGCCACGGTCTCCGGCCACGACGGGTCGTCGCTGGGGTGCATCTGGACGACGTCGACGAGCACATAGCCCTCCGACCGCGTGACGCCGTCGATGCGCTCGCGGTAGGCGGTCAGGACGTCGTCCTGCGTCGGGCGCTCCGGGAGCTCCTGCACCGGCCACTGCTCGAACCGGACGCCGATGCCCTTCAGCACGGCGGTGATCTCCGCGGCGTCCTCGGTACGGAGCTCGGGCGTCTGGGGAGCCTCGTCGCGCCACACGGTCAGCAGGGTCATCTCGCACCTCTCCCTCGGGTGGTTGCGCTTCCCGACCGGCAGCGGCCCGGACCCCCCACTGTATTCCCGGCTCCCCCGGGTCCCGGACCGTTCCCAGCTCCCCGGGCCCCGGAGAGCGGCCACGTCCGGCCGCTGGTCCCCCGGCGACCCGCGGGGGGCGTCAGACCCTCCGCCAGACGCTCGGGATGCGCGCGAGCACGCTTCCCCGTCCGCGGGGCGGCGCTCCGGTGACGGTGCCCTCGTACCGGAAGTGACGCCCACCCTCGGCGTCGACGAGCTCGACCGGTCCCACCACCTCGAAGGTCTGCCAGAACAGCACCTCGTGGACGTCCGCGGCGAGCGACTGGCGCCGCAACTCCCCCTGCAGCACGGCGGTCGCCTGCGCCAGGTCCGCACGGGTCAACGTCGTCGTCGCCGAGAAGGTGGACACCGGTCCCCCATCACCGGACGGCGTCGTCCCGAAACCACCCGGGCAGGTGATCCCGCGCGCCGTTCCACGTGGAACCGGGGATCAGCGGGCGGCGCTGACCGATCCGCCCGGCCGGGTCTCCGTCGCGAACTGCATGAGGAACTCGACGATCTCGGTGTGGTGCCGGGCCTGCTTCAGGTCCCGGCCCCAGGCGTACATGCCGTGCCGGGCGACGATGAAGGCCGGCACCTGGCCGTCCCACACCGGCTCCCAGGCGCCGGCGATCTCGGCCATGTCCTGGCTGTTGGGGACGACGGGGATGGTCACCGTCTCGTCGTGCGCCCTCCGGCCGATGCCCTTGAGCATCTCCAGGTCGCGCAGCGGCAGGCCGTCGGGGTACCAGTGGCCGGCCAGGACGGCGGACATGCAGTGCACGTGCACGATCGCGTCGGCGCCGGCGTGCGCGGCGATCCGGGCGTGCAGCGCGGCCTCGGCCGACGGCGGCAGCTCCGGGTGCGGCTGGTCGGGCACCGCCAACCCGCGCTCGTCGACGACGACGACGTCGCCGCTGGTCAGCTCGCCCTTGTCCAGGCCGCTCACGGTGACCGCCAGCCGCAGCGGGTCGCGGGTGAGCACCACCGAGAGGTTGCCCGACGTGCCGCGCATCCAGCCCATCGAGGCGAACCGCGCCGACTCCGCGGCCAGCGCCCGGCCGGCGGCCTCGAGCGCGCCGCGCGGGACCCCGCCGGCCTGCACCAGCCCGCTCACGCCGGCACCACGTCGAGCTCGGTGAAGTCGCTGACGACCGCGACGTCGCCGAAGTCCGCGCCGGCGTTGGGCTCGCCCTCCCGCCGGACGCCGACGGCCTGCCAGCCGGCCTCGCGGGCGGCGAACAGCTCGGCGGGCAGGTCGGAGAGGAACAGCAGCCGGCCGGGCTCGTCGCCGAGCGCGGCGGCGATCGCCGTGTAGGAGGCCGCCTCGCGCTTGGGGCCGGCCTTGACCGTGTCGAAGTAGTCGGTGACCAGCGGGGTGAGGTCGCCGGCGGGGGCGTGCCGGAACCAGGGCACCTGGCTGGCCACGGAGCCCGACGAGAACACCGCCAGCCGCACGCCGCGGTCGTGCCAGGCGCGCAGCCGCGGCACGACGTCGTCGAAGAAGTGCGAGGAGAGCTCGCCGGCGGCGTACCCGGCCGCCCAGATCTGACCCTGCAGGGTCTTCAGCGGGGTGGCCTTGACGTCGTCGTCCATCCAGCCGTGCAGCACACCGACCACCTCGTCGGTCCCGGCGTCGGCCGGCAGCCCGCCGTCGGCCTTGGTCTGCGCCACCGCCTCGGCGACGGCCGGGTCGTCGGCGTGCGCCTCGATCCACGGGCCCAGCCGCGGCCGGGCGTGGTCGTAGAGGGTGCCGTGGACGTACCCGGCGGCGCCGGTGGTGCCCTCGATGTCGAGGACGACGGTGCGCGCGGTGAGGCTCAGGGTCACGGGAGGCCAGCCTACTGAGCGCCCGCCTGCGGAGCCGCGTGGTACTCGGCCACCCGGCCCGGCTCGAAGGAGCCGCGGTCGGTGACGATGCGGGTGACGAAGCGTGGCGGGGTGACGTCGAAGGCCGGGTAGTGCCCGCGCTGCACCAGCGGCGACGCCGAGCGGACGCCGAGCACCGACAGCACCTCCTCGCCGTCCCGCTCCTCGATGACGACGTCCGCGCCGGTCGGCGCCTGCGGGTCCGGGGCCTGCACCATCGCGTAGAAGGGGACGTCGAACGCCGCCGCGGCGACCGCGTGCCCCAGGGTGCCCACCTTGTTGATCACGTGCCCGTCCATCGTCACCCGGTCGGCGGCGGTGACCAGCGCGTCGACCCGGCCGAGCGTGGAGGTCGGCGCGAGCACGGCGGCGGCCATCCCGTCGGTGATGAGCGCGACCTCCTGGCCCATCTCCACCAGCGTGTGCGCCGTCAGCCGGGCGCCCTGCAGGTAGGGGCGGGTCTCGGTGGCGACGTAGGTGTAGCGGGTGCCCGCGGCGTCGGCGGCCCGGACCAGCTCGATGAGGTAGGCGTCGGCCCAGCAGTGGGTGAGCACCCGCGCCCCGTCGGGCAGCAGCGCGACGGTGTGCGCGGCCAGCGCGGCGCTGCGCGACCGGTACTCGGCGTCCAGCTCCCGCGCGCCCGCCGCGACGGCCTCGGCCAGCTCGGGCGCGGTCCGGGCGCCGGCGACGTCGGGGCGGACCAGCAGCGCGGCGACGGCGTCCCGGACGGCGTTGTTGGTCGGCCGGGCGCCGGTCAGCGCCGAGCCGGCGGCCAGCAGCGCCGCCCGCGCCTCGTCGATGGGCCGGCCGGCGTGCTGGCGGGCGTCCAGCGCCATGCCGGCCAGCGCGGCGTAGAAGGGCCCGGAGCTCTGCGTGACCATCGCCCGGATCGCCTCGGCCACCTCCGCGGCGTCGCGGGCCAGCACCCACTCCTCGCGGGCGGGGAACACCCGGCGGTCGAGGATGCGGACGCCGTCGTCGGTCAGCCGGACACTGTCGTCGAGCACCGGCCGCGGCAGGGTGGAGGAGGCGGTCACGCGCCCCAGTCTCCCCCGCTCGGGCGGCCACCACCGGCACGGGCGCTGTGCGCTGCGTGACCGTCACGGCCGCCGGACGGTCCCCGGGCGCACACCGCTCGTGGCCTGCTACGTCAGGCGGCGGTCGCCCCCGCCGGCACCGGGGCGCACCGTGCGCGGCCGACGAGGCGGTCGGCCAGCCGGACGGTGACCGGCGGCAGCAGCGCCATCAGGCCGCGGGAGACCGCCCCCAGCACCACCCCGGCGAGCACCGCCGCCAGCACACCCCCGCCCACCCTGCGCAGCACCTCGTCACCCTCCGCCGTCCGCCGTGGCGGCGGCAGGGTCCGGACCCCCGACCCGGCGCGGTGCCGGTCAGCGCGCGGCGACCAGCGCCGCGACCGCCGCGGGGTCCGGGGCGCCCGTCGCGTCGCGGAACGCCGGCCGGTCCAGCAGCAGCGTCCGCGCCGCGCGCAGCACTCCGATGCTGGCCGGGCCCGGGTCGGGCAGCGTCTCCAGGTCGGCGGCGTGCGAGTAGCCGGCGACCCGCCGGACCATCTCGATCGCTGCGAAGCCCAGGGTGTCGTCCCACACCGACGCGAGCTGCCGGGTCAGCCAGCCCTCGTCGAGGAAGGTGTCGACCCGCCGCGGCCAGCCGGCGGCCCAGGCACCGGTGAACGCGCCCCACAGCACCCCGGCCTGCCCGGCCCGGTCGGCGGCCTCGGCGGCGTCGCCGAGGGCCGCGCTGCGGGCCGCGGCGATCAGCGCGTTGGCCAGGTAGAGCCCGAGGTCCAGCCCGATGGGGCCGACGACGGCGAACTCCGGGTCGATCACCCGGACCACCGCGGCGCCGTCCCGCTCCCCCACCATGACGCTGCCCGAGTGCAGGTCGCCGTGCACCAGCGCCTCGCAGCGGGAGCCGAACGCCGCCCGCAGCAGCGACACCTCGGTGCGCACCGCCGGGTCGGCCCGCAGCGCGGCCACCTCGGCGTCCAGCAGCGGGTGGTTGCTGTTGTTCTCGTGCACCGTCAGCGGCTCCGACAGCAGGTACCGCTCGGTGACCTCGGCCAGCACCGGGTTGACCGAGGCGGCCAGCAGCGTGGCCCGGTCGGCCGCCGAGGAGCCCGCGACGCCGGTGGCGAAGGTGACCCGGCCGACGAGGTCGCCGACCTGCCGGGTGGTGTCGCCGAAGGAGGCGCCCGCGGTGAGCGCGGTGCGCAGCACGGTGAGGTCGGAGAGGTCCTCCATCGTGAACGCGAACCGCTCGGGGTCGACGTCGACCACGGCGGGGGTCTGCTCGGGGGCGAACCGGGCGAAGGTGGCCAGCGCCCGCGCCTCGACCATCGCCCGCTCCGGGCTCATCGGCACCGACGGGCCCAGGGCGCGGATCCACGGCGGCGCCTGCTTGACCGCCAGCGAGCGCCCGCCGCCGTCCGGGACGGCGACGAAGACGCGGTTCATGTTGCCGTCGCCGACCTCGCGGACGGCGCCGGTGCTGCCGGCCGGGGCCAGGCCGCGGCCGGTCAGGTAGCCCCAGACGTCGCCGGGCTCGAGCACGGCGCCCGCCGGGCCGCCGCTCATCGGGTGCCCGCCAGGACCCCGACGAAGTCGGCGAGGAAACCGGGCACGTCGACCCCGGTGACGACCCGCGTGGGCGGCGCGGTACGCGCCTCCTCCTGCGCGAAGGGCACGGGCAGGCCCTCGGCGGTCTGCAGCAGGTGCGCCCGGGAGAGCAGCCCGTCGGGGACGACGGCGACCGGGCCGTCGACCCACGCGGTGGTCCAGCGCGGCTCGACGAGCAGGCCGGCCGCCAGCCCGTCCCAGGCCGGGGAGACCCGGCGGCCCCAGGCGTACTGGTAGAAGTCCATGTAGGACTCCAGGGCCGCGGCGCAGAACTCCCCCACCGGCGTGCCGCTGCGGTGCAGCACCTGCACGGCGGACTCGTCGACGATCGTCTGCCCGCCGACGTTGACCCCCACCATCACCAGCTCGCTGCGCGGCGCGGCGAACACCGCGCGGGCCGCGGCCGGGTCGTTGCTGACGTTGGCGTCGACGGTCTGCGTGACGCCCAGCGGCGGGAACGGGCCCGAGCCGCCCATGAGCACCGTGGAGCGGAACTTGGTGAGCACCAGCGGGTCGAGCTCCAGCGCCAGCGCCACGTTGGTCAGCGGCCCGAGCGGCAGCAGGTCGTACTCCCCCGGCGCCGAGTTGGCCAGCTCCACCAGGAGCTCCGCGGAGCTGTGCGCGACGACGGCGGGGGCCGGGCGGTCCAGGCCGAGGTCGCCCATGCCGTCGTCGCCGTGCACGTAGGGCGCCAGGTGCGCCGGCCGGCCGTCGACCGGGCCCGCGGCGCCGGCGGCGACCGGCACGTCCTCGAGCCCGGCCAGCCGCATGACGGAGCCGATGTTGAGCAGGGCGTCGTCCACCGAGCAGTTGCCGAACACCGAGGTGACCGCGCAGATCTCGGCGTCGGGACGGCCGGCCAGCCACAGCAGGGCCAGGGCGTCGTCGATGCCGGTGTCGGTGTCGACGACGACCCGCCGGGGTCCGGTGGGCGGCTGGGTCATCGGCTCTCCTCGGGGTGGACGACGGCCTCGGGGTGGGCGGCGCTCTCGGCGGCGACCGGGTCGGCGGCGCGCAGCCGGCGGCGCACGCGGACCCGGGAGAGGACCAGCACCACGAGCGTGACCAGGTAGGGGGCGGCGTCGGTGAGCTGCTGGGGCAGGCCCAGGCCCTGCAGCCGGAAGCCCCACGCCTCGGCGGCGCCGAACAGCAGGCAGGCGCCGAGCACCCACAGCGGCCGGTTGACCGCCAGCATCACGGCGGCGACGGCGACCCAGCCGCGGCCGGCGGTCATGTTCTCGGTGAACGCGGTGACGGTGCCCAGCGACAGCTGCGCCCCGCCCAGCCCGCACAGCGCGCCGGCGACCAGCACGGTCGCCGCCTGGTAGCGGGTGACCGGCACGCCGAGGCTGGTGGCGGCCTCCGGGTGCTCCCCCACCCCGCGCAGCCGCAGGCCGACCGAGGTGCGCGACAGCCACAGCGACAGGACGACGGCCAGCACGACCGCCAGCGGCACGAGCACGGTCGCGCGGCCGAGGACGGGGCCGAGCACCGGGACGCCGTCCAGCACGTCGAGGTCGGGCAGCCCCTGCAGGCCGGCGGGCGCGAAGGTGCCGGTGGCGTCGAGCGCCTCGCGCATCACGAAGCCGGTCGCGCCCAGCGCGAGCAGGTTCATGCCGACGGCGACGATGATCGGGTCGGCCCGCCAGGTGACCGCGCCGAGCGCCAGCACGACGCTGAACACCGCGCTGGAGAGCACCGCCGCCAGCACGCCCAGCCACGCGCTGCCGCTCCACCAGCTGACCGCGACGGCGGTGAACGCCCCCCACAGCAGCTGGCCCTCGAGGGCGATGTTGAAGACGCCGGCCCGGCCGCACAGGGCGCCGCCGAGCGCGGCGTACAGCACCGGGGCGGCCGAGGTCAGGACGGCGGCGACGAACGCGAGGTTGAAGACGTCCACGTCAGGCCCTCCCCCCGGCCACGCGGCGGGCGCGGGCGGCCATCCAGCGGGCGGCGAGCACCCGCAGCGCCAGCACCAGGATGACGACGGCCTGCAGCACCTGCCCGAGCTGGCGGGGCACGTCGACGTCGCGCTCCATGCCGGCCGCGCCGACCGACAGGACGGTGAACAGCGCCGCGGTGACCGGCAGCAGCGCGGGCCGGCCGCCGGCCAGCAGCGCCGCGGCGACGCCGGCGAAGGTGTAGCCCGGCGCGGTCAGCGCGTCGTCGATGAACCGGAACGGCTGGCTCATCACGATCACCGCGCCGGCCAGGCCGGCGACCGCCCCGGCGGCGGCCAGGGTGCCCAGCGTCAGCCGGGGCACCGACAGGCCGCCGTAGGCGGCGAACCCGCGGTTGGCGCCGGCGACGCGGATCTCGTAGCCGACCGGGGTCCGCGCGTCGACCCAGACGGTGGTGACGAGGACGAGCAGCACCAGCACCAGGCCGGCGTTGGTGTAGCTCATGCCCGGGAAGGCCGGCAGGTGGGCGGCGTCGGGCAGCCGCGGCGTCTGCGGGACCGGCGAGCCCTCCTCGGCCATCGGGAAGCGCACCAGGTAGGAGGTGAGCGCGACCGCCGGGGTGCTGAGCAGCAGCGTGGAGATGATCACCGGGACGCCGGCGCGGGTGGACAGCGGGGCGGAGACCGACGCCAGCGCCCCGCCGGCGAGCATCCCGGCGACGACGCACAGCGGCAGCAGCAGCGCGGCGGGCCCGGGCACGTAGAGGGCGACGGCGGCCGCGGCGATGCCGCCGGCGACGAGCTGCCCGTCGCCGCCGAGGTTGTACTCCCCCATCCGCGCCGGGATGGCGAAGGCCAGTGACATGGCGAGGATCGCGGTGAACCCGGCGACGGCGAAGTCGATGTTGCTGACGCTCAGGGCGCCGCGAACCATCGCGTCGTAGCCGAGCAGCGGGTCGACCCCGGCGGCGAGCATGACCACCGCGCCGACCAGCAGCGCGACGACGACGGCGCCGAGCGGCACCAGGGCGGCGGGGGCCTGCAGCCGCAGCCGCTGCGCGAGCGCGGTCACGCTGCTCCTCCCCCGGCGGCGGTCGCGCCGCTCCCCGCGGCGGCCACACCGGCGTCCCCGTGCACCATCGCCGCGCCGAGCACCTCGTCGGTGGCGTCGGCGGCGTCCAGCTCCGCGGTCACCGCGCCGTCCAGCATGACCAGCACCCGGTCGGCGAGCGCGCGCAGCTCGCTGATCTCGTAGGAGACGAGCAGCACCGCGCCGCCGCGGGCGCGGTACTCCAGCAGCAGCCGGTGGATCTCCTCGCCGGCGCCGACGTCGACGCCCTGCGTGGGCTGCTCGACCACCAGCAGCGGCGCCTCGTGGTGCAGCTCGCGGGCGAGCACGACCTTCTGCGCGTTGCCGCCGGACAGCGAGCTCAGCGGCACGGTCACCCCGGCGGTCTTCACGCCCAGCCGGGCGACCAGCTCGGCGGCCTGGGTGCGCATCGCCCGCGGGGAGAGCCGGCCGCGGCGGGCGATCGGCGGGGTGCGGTGGTGGCCCAGCGCCAGGTTGTCGGCCACCGGCAGCGCGGCGGCGGTGCCCACGCCGGGGCGGTCCTCGGGCACGTAGGCGACGCCCCGCGCGCGGCGCTCGCGGATGCCGAGGCCGGCCAGGTCGCGGCCGTGCAGCCGGACGACGCCCGCCTGCGGGGTGCGCAGGCCGACGACGGCCTCCACCAGCTCCCGCTGGCCGTTGCCGGAGACCCCGGCGATGCCGACGACCTCGCCGGGGTGCACGCGCAGCGAGACGTCCTGCACGCGGCTGGCGCCGGGCGCGGCGGGCATCCGCAGGCCGGTCACCTCGAGCACCGGGTCGCCGGTGACGGCGCCGCGCGGGTTGACGGCGGGGACGAGCCCGCGGCCGATCATCGCCTCGACGATCTCGCCGGCGGTGGTGTCGCGGGTGGTGAGCCGGGCGGTGACGGCGCCGTCGCGCAGCACGGTGACCCGGTCGGTCGCCTCGAGCACCTCGCGGACCTTGTGGGTGACCAGGGCGACCGTCGTCCCCTGCTCGGCCATCCGCCGGACGACGGCGAACAGCGAGTCGACCTCGCCGGGGGTGAGCACGGCGGTCGGCTCGTCGAGGATGAGCACCTCGGCCTGCCGGTGCAGCGCCTTGAGGATCTCCACCCGCTGGCGGACGCCGAGGGGCAGCGTGTCGACGCGGGCGGTGGGGTCGACGTCCAGGCCGATGCGGGCGGAGAGCTCCGCCACCCGCCGCTCGGCGGCCCGCCGGTCCAGCACCCCGAAGCGGGCCGGCTCGGCGCGGTAGACGACGTTCTCGGCCACGCTCAGCGAGCCGAACAGCCGGAAGTGCTGGTGCACCATGCCCAGGCCGGCGGCGATGGCGTCCAGCGGCGAGGACAGCCGCACCTCGCGGCCGTCGCGCAGCACCTGCCCGGCGTCGGGCCGGTGCAGGCCGTAGAGCACCGACATCAGGGTGGACTTGCCGGCCCCGTTCTCCCCGACGACGGCGTGCACGGTGCCGCGCTCGAGGACCAGGTCCACGCCGTCGACGGCGACGACGGGGCCGAAGCGCTTGGTGATGCCGCGCAGCTCGGCCGCGGGGGGAGCCCCCGCGGCCGAGCGCGCGTCGGTCGTGCTGCCGGTCATCCAGCGGCCGGGTCGTCCACGGTGATCGTGCCGTCGATGATCTGCTGGCGGATGCCCTCGAGCTGCTCGATGACGTCCGGGCGGTCGGCGATCAGGCAGCCGGAGTCGGCCACGTCGTCGGCGAAGGCGGTCAGGCCCACGCCGTCCTCGGCCAGGCCGTAGACCTGCGAGCCGCCGCTGTCGCCGTCCAGGATGGAGCGGACCGACTCCTCCAGCGCGACGTCGACGTTCTTGATGACGTTGTCGACGACCTGGCCCGGGGCCGAGCCGCACTCGTTCACGTCGACGCCGTAGGCCTGGAAGGCGCCGGACGCGGCGACCTCGAAGGCGCCGACGTTGCTGCCGGAGGCGGCGAGCAGCACCTGGTCGGCCCCGCCGTCGGCGAGCACCTGCGCCTGCGCCCCGCCGCGCGCCGGGTCACCGAAGGGGTTGTCGCCGCCGACGAACAGCGGGGTGGAGGCGACGGTGGGGTTCACGCTCTGCGCGCCGGCCAGGAAGGGGTCGACCCAGCGGCGGATGAACGGGGTGTCGAGGGCGGCGACGACGCCGATCTGGCCCGACTGGGTGAGGAGCCCGGCCTCGACGCCGGCCAGGTAGGTGGCCTCGTGCTCGCGGAAGGCGGCGCAGGTGACGTTGTCCGGCTGCGGGTCCGGGCAGCCGTCGACGAGCAGGAACTGCTGGTCGGGGTTGTCGACCGGCACCGTGGCGAAGGCGTCCTGCAGGGAGAAGGTCAGGCCGATGACGATGTCGGGCTGCTCGCGGACGGCGGCCTCGACGTTCTGCTGGATCGACGTCGGGTCGTTGCTCTCGAAGACGTCGAGCTCCAGCCCCTCCTCGTCGGCGACCCGCTGGGCGCCCTCGATCGCGAGCTCGAGGAAGTTGTTGCCGCCGACCGGGTTGGGGGTGATCACGATGATCGAGCCGGCGGAGTCGCCGCCGTCGCCGCTCCCCCCGCCGGAGTCGCTGTCGGAGCAGGCCGTGAGGCCCGCGAGGGCCACGAGGGCCAGCGCGGGCAGCCGGCCCCGGCTGTGGACGAGGTTCATCGGGTCTCCCTGGGAGCGGGCGCGGCGTGCGCGCTGGTCGGGCGACACCGTGACCGGTCCGGCCGGAGGGGGGCGGCCTCGGCGTCCACCCGATCCTCCTCGTCCTTACCGGGACACGGTGTCCAGGTCTGGTCGTCACCCGGAAGCACCCCGCGACGGAGAGGGTTGCCGGCCAGCGAGCCGGGGCTTGACGCTGGCGCTCAGGACCGGTCGAGAACTTACACGCGCCCGGCCCCCGGGAGGGCGGCGGCCCTCCGCCGACCGTCCCGCAGCCCGGGACGGCGGTCCACTCAGTGGGACGCCGTCCGGCCGCAGCCGCCGGTGGGAGACTGGCCGCCGTGACCCTGCCCAGCGCCGCGCTCACCGAGCGGATGCAGCCCTTCGCCACCACGGTGTTCGCCGAGATGTCGGCGCTGGCGGTACGCACCGGGGCGATCAACCTGGGCCAGGGCTTCCCGGACACCGACGGGCCCGACTCGCTGCTGGAGGACGCCGTCGGCGCGATCCGCGGCGGCGCCAACCAGTACCCGCCCGGCCCCGGCGTCGCCGAGCTGCGGGAGGCGGTCGCCGCCCACCAGGCGCGCTTCCGCGGGCTGCGGGTGGACCCGGGCGACGTCCTGGTCACCGTCGGCGCGACCGAGGCGATCGCCGCCGCCGTCCTCGCGCTCACCACCCCCGGCGACGAGGTGGTGACCTTCGAGCCCTACTACGACAGCTACGCCGCCACCGTCGCGCTCGCCGGGGCCACCCGGCGGACCGTGGTGCTGCGCTCGCCGGACTTCGCCGTCGACGAGGCGGCGCTGCGGGCGGCGTTCACGCCCCGCACCAGGCTGGTGCTGCTCAACACCCCGCACAACCCGACCGGCAAGGTCTTCACCCGCGCCGAGCTCGAGCTGGTCGCCCGGCTGGCCGCCGAGCACGACGCGGTCGTCGTCGCCGACGAGGTCTACGAGCACATGACCTACGGCGTCCCGCACCTGTCGATCGCGACGCTGCCGGGGATGGCCGAGCGGACGCTGACCATCTCCTCGGCCGGCAAGACGTTCTCGGTGACCGGCTGGAAGGTCGGCTGGGTGCACGGTCCGACGGAGCTCGTCGCCGCCGTCCGGGCGGTCAAGCAGTTCCTCACCTACGTCGGCAGCGGCCCGTTCCAGCCGGCCGTGGCCCGGGCGCTGGCCCTGCCCGACGAGTACTTCGACGGGCTGCGCGCCGACCTCGCCCGCAAGCGCGACCTGCTCGTGGCCGGGCTGACCGCGGCGGGCTTCGCAGTGAACCGGCCGGACGGCACCTACTTCGTCACCGCCGACGCCGCGCCGCTGGGCTACACCGACTCGATGGCGCTGTGCTGGGACCTGCCGCAGCTGGCCGGCGTGGTGGGCGTGCCGGTGCGGGTGTTCCACGACGACCAGGACGCGGCGCCGTCCCTGGTGCGGTTCGCGTTCTGCAAGCAGGACGCCGTCCTCACCGAGGCCGCCGAGCGGCTGGCCCGCCTCGGCGCCCGCCTGGCCCGCTGACCCCGCCCCCCTCGACGAGATCTGCACAGTCGACGCCATCAGCCGTCGATGGTGACGAGTGTGCAGATCTCGCCGAGGGGGCGGTCCTTCCTCAGTAGGTGAAGCGGCCGACGGTGCTGCGCAGGTCCGACGCCATCCGCGACAGCTCGTCGACGGCGGTGCGGGTCTGGGCGAGCGCCTGGGTGGTGGAGTCGGCGGCGGTGGAGACGCCGGTGATGTTGTCGGCGATCTGACCGGAGCCCTGCGCCGCCTCGGCGACCGACCGCGCCATCTCGTTGGTGGTGGCGGTCTGCTCCTCCACCGCGCTGGCGATGGTGGTCTGCCGGTCGGAGATCTGGGCGACGATCGAGCTGATCTCCCCGATCGCCGCGACCGCGGCGGTGGTGTCGCCCTGGATGGCCTGCACCCGCCGGGCGATGTCCTCGGTGGCCTTCGCCGTCTCCTGGGCCAGCTCCTTGACCTCGTTGGCGACGACGGCGAAGCCCTTGCCGGCCTCGCCTGCGCGGGCGGCCTCGATGGTGGCGTTGAGGGCGAGGAGGTTCGTCTGCTCCGCGATGCTCGTGATCACCTTCACGACGTTGCCGATCTCCGCAGAGGACTCCCCCAGCTTCGCCACGGTGGCGGTCGTCGTCTCGGCCGCCGTGACGGCGCGGTGCGCGACCTCCGAGGCCTCGGCGGCGTTGGTCGCGATCTCCCGGATCGAGGCGCCCATCTGCTCCGCGCCCGCGGCCACGGTCGCCACGCTGCGCGACACCTCCTCGGCGGCGCCGGCCACCACCCCGGACTGCGCCGAGGTCTCGCCCGCCGAGGCCGAGATCTGCGCCGAGGACGCCGACAGCTCCTCCGACGACGCCGCCACCGCGTCCGCCGCGCCGACCACCGTGGCCATGACGCCGCGCAGGCTCTGCTGGGCGGAATCGAGCGCGGCGGCCATGCGGCCCACCTCGTCCGCGCCGTCGACGGAGACGGCCACGGTCAGGTCGCCGGCGGCCAGGGCCTCGGCGGAGCGCTGCACGGCCTGCAGGTTGCGGACCATCCGGCGGACGACGACCACGGTCAGCCCGACGGCGAGCACCACGGCGGTCAGCGAGGTGACCAGCAGCAGCGTGATGGCGTTGCTCGCGTCGTCCTCGCTGGCGGCGTTGCGGGCGACGGCCTGCGCCGACTGCGCCAGGCCCTCCTCCTCGAGCCCGTCGGCGATGTCGGTCAGCAGCGGGCTGGAGACCTCGCGGTAGACCTGCGCGTAGAGGGCGAGGTCGCCGCTGTCGGCGGCGGGGAACAGCTGGGTGGCGCTGGTGGACAGGAACTCCTCGCGGGCGCTCTCGTACTTCGCGATCGCGTCGGGGTCGACGACGAACGGCCGGTACTCGGCCAGCGCGGCCTCGACGTCGGCGTTCTTCTCCTCCATCTCGCCGAGCAGCTCGACGCGGCGGGCGGGGTCGGAGACGGCGTACTCGAGGGTGCGGGCGCGGTGCGCGGCGGTGGCCCGCTGCACGGCCGACAGCGCGTTCAGCGGCTGCAGGTTCTCGGTGTAGATGCGCTCCTGGCCCTCGCGCATCTCCCCGATCCGGACCACGGCGAGCAGGTTGGTGGCGAGGACGACGACGGCGAGCAGGCCGACGACCGCGCCGATCTTCACCCCGAGGGGACGGTCGGCGAACCAGCCGCCGCGTCGCCGTGGACGGGCGGGGGTCGTGGGAAGGGACATGAGCTCTCCTGCGCGGGGACGGCCTGCCGGGGACGCCGGCTCGACGGTGCTGATGTGCGGCTGCGCGAGGAGCGTGCGGCATTGCGGACGTTGCCGAACCCGAATTCGGAGCGTGTCGCACGGCCCGACCGAGAAAGGTCGGTGACCGCTTCCCCCGGGTCGACTTGGCGCCATTCCGGCGCGCCTGGGAATGGTCGCGGGAATGGCACGGGGGCGCGGGACCGGAATCGGTCCCGCGCCCCCGTGTTCACTCGTCGCGGGCAATCGTGCGGTTCTGCACGGTGCGGAACCGCACCATCGCCCGGTCGTCAGTAGCTGAAGCGGCCCACCGTGGTGCGCAGGTCGGCGGCCATGCGACTGAGCTCGTCGACGGCGGTGCGGGTCTGGGCGAGCGCCTGGGTGGTGGAGTCCGCGGCGGTGGAGACGCCGGTGATGTTGTCGGCGATCTGACCGGAGCCCTGCGCGGCCTCGGCGACCGAGCGGGACATCTCGTTGGTGGTGGCGGTCTGCTCCTCCACCGCGCTGGCGATGGTGGTCTGCCGGTCGCTGATCTGGGCGACGATCTGCGAGATCTCGCCGATCGCCGTCACGGCCGCCGTGGTGTCGCCCTGGATGGCCTGCACCCGCCGGGCGATGTCCTCGGTGGCCTTCGCCGTCTCCTGGGCCAGCTCCTTGACCTCGTTCGCGACCACGGCGAAGCCCTTGCCGGCCTCGCCGGCCCGGGCGGCCTCGATCGTGGCGTTCAGCGCCAGCAGGTTGGTCTGCTCGGCGATGCTCGTGATCACCTTGACGACGTTGCCGATCTCGGCCGAGGACTCCCCCAGCTTCGCGACGGTGGCGGTGGTCGTCTCCGCGGCGGTCACCGCGCGGGAGGCGACGTCCGAGGCCTCGGCGGCGTTCGTGGCGATCTCCCGGATGGAGGCGCCCATCTGCTCGGCACCGGCGGCCACGGTCTGCACGCTGCGGCTGACCTCCTCGGCGGCGGAGCTGACCACCCCGGACTGCGCCGAGGTCTCCTCCGCCGACGCCGAGATCTGCGCCGAGGACGCCGACAGCTCCTCCGACGACGCCGCCACCGCGTCCGCCGCGCCGACCACCGTGGCCATGACGCCGCGCAGGCTCTCCTGAGCCGAGTCCAGCGCCGCCGCCACACGGCCCACCTCGTCCTGCCGGTGCACGCCGGTCGACCGGGTGAGGTCACCGGCCGCGAGTGCGTCGGCCACCGCCACCACCGCGTTGAGCGGCCGCACGATGCGGCGGGCGACGGCGAGGGCCAGCGCCAGGACCACCAGGGCTCCCAGGGCGATGACGACGATCATCGTCCACTGGCTGCGGGTTCGCTCGTCGTCGGCGGCCCGGTCCGCCGCGACCACGCGCGCCTGCAGCGACTCCTTGAGCTCGGTCGTGAGCCCGAGGATGTCGAAGTACACGTCGTAGCCGTCGCCGAGGATCAGTGCGTCGGCCTGGTCCTTCGCGGCCGGGGTGCCCTGGCCGTAGAGGGCGGCGACCTGGTCGTCGATGGCGAAGAAGTCCTGCCAGCGCTGCTGGATCTGCCCGTAGTCGTCCGCCTCGTCGGCGGTCAGCGCGTCCACCGGCATCGCGTCGAGCTCCGCGCGGAGCGTGTCGCTGATGTCGAGGAACCCGGCTCGGTTGGAGCTGGTCGGGTCGACCGCCTGCACCGGCCCCACACGGCTGGCGTCCCACGCGTACGCCGTCTGCCAGCCGCTCACGTCGGCGTTGAGGTACTCCATGGTCTGGGCGTGCTGCAGCGCCGCGGCGATCTCCGAGACCTGCCCCCGCGCGTCGGCGGCGCTGCCGAGCCCGGTCAGGGCGACGCCCCCGACGGCGACCGCGGCCGCCATGCCGGCGGCGCCCACGGCCAGGACGGAACCGCGGACCCCGATGCTGCGGCCCTGCCGGCCCGAGCTGCGCTCTGTCATGAATGGTTCTTCCTCGTTCGACGGGGTGGATTGACGACCTGAGGAGGGTGCAGCATTCCGGACGATCTCGAGCCATTTTCCACGGCGCGTCGCAGGACGGTCGGAGAATGGTCGGTGAGCGCAGCTCGCACGTCGACATGGCGCCAGTTCCCGCGGCCGGTAGCAGCCGCAGAGCGGCGGGAGGGCGCGGGACCGGAGCACGGCCCCGCGCCCTCGGCGCAGCATCAGGACGAGAAGCGACCCACGGCCGTGCGCAGGCCGGCGGCCATCCGGGACAGCTCGTCCACGGCGGTGCGGGACACGCGTCCAGCGTGTCGTCGAGAGCCTGTACACGACGTCTCGGGAACGGAGTCGACGATTTCCGCGACATCGCCGACGACCATTCTCCCGCCTGTCGACGAGGCGGTCGGGGAATGGCGAACGCCCGGGGCGGCCGGCGTCGTCGCCGGCCGCCCCGGTGCGGTCAGTAGGTGAACCCGGAGACCGCGGTCCGCAGGTCCGCCGCCATCCGCGACAGCTCGTCGACCGCGGAGCGCGTCTGGGTCAGCGCCTGCGTGGTCGAGTCGGCCGCCGTCGAGACGCCGGTGATGTTCTCCGCGATCTGCCCGGAGCCCTGCGCGGCCTCGCTGACCGACCGGCTCATCTCGCTGGTGGTGGCGGTCTGCTCCTCCACCGCGCTGGCGATGGTGAGCTGGTAGTCGTTGATCTGGCCGATCACGCTGCTGATCCGGCCGATCGCCGCCACCGCGCCGGTGGTGTCGTGCTGGATCGCCTCGACCCGCCGGGCGATGTCCTCGGTCGCCTTCGCCGTCTCCTGGGCCAGCTCCTTGACCTCGTTGGCCACCACGGCGAAGCCCTTGCCGGCCTCGCCCGCGCGGGCGGCCTCGATCGTGGCGTTCAGCGCCAGCAGGTTGGTCTGCTCGGCGATCGAGGTGATGACCTTGACGACGTCCCCGATCTCCCGCGAGGACTCGCCGAGCTTGGTGATCTGCCCGGTGGTCGCCTCCGCCTCGGTGACGGCCGCGGCGGCGACCCGCGCCGCCTCGTTCGCGTTCTGCGAGATCTCGCGGATGGAGGCGCCCATCTGCTCGGCGCCGGCGGCCACCGTCTGCACGTTCCGGCTGACCTCCTCGGCCGCCGAGCTGACCACACCGGACTGCGCGGAGGTCTCCTCCGCCGAGGCGGAGATCTGCGCCGAGGACGCCGACAGCTCCTCCGACGAGGCGGCCACCGCGTCCGCGGCGCCGGCCACGCCGGCGAACACCCCCCGCATGCTCTGCTGCGCGGACACCAGGGCCTCGGCCATCCGGCCGAGCTCGTCGCGGCCGTGCACCTCCGGGGCGACGGTCAGGTCCCCGCGGGCCAGCGCCTCCACCGCGCCCTGCACGCCGCGGACGGTCCGGACGATCTGCCGGACGACGTAGAGCGCGAGCCCGGCGGCCAGGACGACGCCGGCGCCGAGGAAGGCCCACAGCGTGACGACGGCGGAGGACGCGATGTCGCTCGCGTGGTCGGTGGCGTCCTGCCCGGCCCCGACGCGGCGCTCCTGCATGCCTGCGTACCCGTCCATGATCGCGTCCGAGGCGGCCTGCAGCGGACCGGCGATCAGCTGCCCGGCCAGGACCACGTCGCCGGCCTGCGCGGCCGGGACGAGCTGGGTGTCGGCGACCCCGTAGTACTGGTCGACGTGCCCGCGAAACTCCTCGAACGCCTGCGGGCTGACGGTCACCGCGGCGTAGGCGTCGAGCTGCTCGTCGATCGTGTCGCGGCGCTCGGCCAGGTCGGCCAGGATCTCCGCCTGCGTCTGCCCCGACACCAGGGCGAGGGAGTTGTACCGGGACCGGTCGCCCTGCCAGGACCGCTGGATGTCCGACAGGTCCGAGAGCGTGACGACGTTGTCGTTGATGTCGCCGGCCGCGCTCTCGAGCGTGGAGATCCGCGAGACGGCCAGCACGGTCATGGCGACCGCGACGACGGCGAGCGCCGCGATGGCGGAGCCGATCTTGACGGCGATCGGCCGGTCGGCGAACCAGCGGCCGCGGCGGGCGGGCGCGGGGGGAGGGGAGGCGTTCATCGGGTCGTGCTCCTGTGCTGGCCGTGGGCGGGGCCCCGGGTGCCGCCGCGTCGCGGACCGGGGTGCGACAGGAATGGTGCGGCACGGACCCGGCCGCGCGACCATTTCCCGTGGCGTGTCCGATCGTGATCCGTAATTGTCCGGACGACCTCCTCCCCGCCGTCCCCATGTCGACAGGAGAACGGTGGTGACCATTCCGCGGAATGGTCACGGGAATGCCCGAGGGCGCGGGACCGGCGTCCGGTCCCGCGCCCCCGTGTGCGCTCCTTGCGGGCAACAGTGCGGTTCTGCACGGTGCAGAACCGCACTCCTGCGCGGTCGTCAGTAGGTGAAGCGGCCCACCGCCCCCTGGAGGTCGGCGGCCATCCGGGAGAGCTCGTCGACGGCCACCCGGGTCTGGGTGAGCGCCTGCGTGGTGGTCTCGGCGGCGGTGGAGACGCTGGTGATGTTCGCCGCGATCTGCTCGGACCCGCCGGCGGCCTCGGACACCGACCGGGACATCTCGCTCGTCGTCGCCGTCTGCTCCTCGACGGCGGAGGCGATGGTGGTCTGCCGGTCGCTGATCTGCGCCACGATCTGCGAGATCTCCCCGATCGCCGCGACCGCCGCCGTCGTGTCGCCCTGGATCGCCTGCACCCGGCGGGAGATGTCCTCGGTCGCCTTCGCCGTCTCCTGGGCCAGCTCCTTGACCTCGTTGGCGACGACGGCGAAGCCCTTGCCCGCCTCCCCGGCCCGGGCGGCCTCGATGGTCGCGTTCAGCGCCAGCAGGTTGGTCTGCTCGGCGATCGAGGTGATCACCTTGACCACGTTGCCGATCTCGATCGACGACTCGCCCAGCTTGTTCACCGTCGCGGTGGTGGCCTCCGCCGCGCTGACCGCCCGCATCGCGACCTCGGAGGCCTCCGCCGCGTTCTGCGAGATCTCCCGGATCGAGGCGCCCATCTGCTCCGCGCCCGCGGCGACCGTCGCCACGCTGCGGGAGACCTCCTCGGCCGCCGAGCCGACGACCCCGGACTGCGCCGAGGTCTCCTCCGCCGACGCCGAGATCTGCGCCGAGGACGCCGACAGCTCCTCCGACGACGCCGCCACCGCCTGCGCCGAGGCCGCGACCCCGGCCATGACCTCGCGCAGGCCGGCCTGGGCGGCGTCGAGCGCGCCGGCCATCTGGCCGACCTCGTCCCGCGAGGTCACCCCGGCCGAGGCGGTCAGGTCGCCGGTCGCCAGCGCCTGCAGCGCCAGCTTGACCCGGTGCAGGGGGCGGGTGACCGAACGGCTGATCAGCCAGCTGATGGCCAGGATCGCGAGGACGGCGCCGGCGGCGACCCCCAGGCTGATCCGCTCGGACTGCGCGATGGCGTCCTGCAGGCTCTGCTCGGCATCGGCGCGGGCCGCCGACAGCTCGTCCTTGGCGGCGCTCACCGCGCCGTCGGTGAGGTCGTTGGCCGCCTGGATGTCCTCCCAGCGCAGCCGGCTGCCCGCCTGGTCGGCGACCGCGCCGTCGACGAAGACCTGGATGGCGCTGGTGTAGTCGCCGAAGCTGGCCTCGAGGTCGGCGACCGCGTCGGCGGCCGCGCCCTCGAGCCGGATGCCCGCGAGCTCCTGCAGGATCCCCTCGGGGGTCGCGATGTCCTCGGCGAGCTCCGCGAGCTGCTCGGCCGGGACGTCGCGCACCAGCGCCTTGAACCCGTCGACCTTGAGCTCGCTGGCCCGGGTGTCTATCTGCAGCACGAGCGTCTCGGCGTCGGCGAGGTCCTGCAGCCGGCCGGTGGCGTCGCGGACGGCGCTGTTGCCGACCAGGACGGCGGTGAGCAGCCCGGCGAAGGCGAGGACGACGACGCCGACGAGGACGCCGAACTTCACCGCCAGCGGCCGGTCGGCGAACCAGCCGCTGCTGCGGTGGGCGGGCGGGGCGAGTGCGGGAGCGGTCACGGGGACTCCAGAGAGGCGGCGGGTCGAGCGGCGTCATGGTGTGACGCGCACCACCGCCGCGCCGGGACCCCGGCCCGTCAGTGACGGAATCGTCGTGCGCACTGCCGGCCACCGCCGGTGCGGGTGTCGACCTGTCGACGGGGACCACGTCGACCCCGTCGGCCGCCGAGGGTGTCCCCGCAGGTCACGCCGGGGGAGAGGGCCCGCCGGGCGGCCCGGGTCGCCGGTCCGGGAGGCGGTGACCTCCGGCGGTCGGGCGACACGCCGGGTGGCAGCCGGCCGTACGCCGGGGGTCAGCCGGCGGTCAGTGCCGCGCCGAGCGCGGCGAGGACGGTGAGGGCGCCGTCCGGGTCGGCCACGCGGAAGGCGGCCACGGTCTCGCCGGGACCGACCTTGACGCCGGCGTCGTCCGGCCCCAGGACGGCGAAGGCGTCCTCGTCGGTGACGTCGTCCCCGAGATAGAGGACGGTGGCGGCGCCCAATTCGTCGCGCAGGCGGCGCAGCGCGCTGCCCTTGTCGGCGTCGGTGACGGCGAGCTCGAGGACGTCCTTGCCCGGCTTGCGGGTGACCGCCGGGTCGGCGAGCTCGTCGGCGCGGGCCAGCAGGGCGGCGGCCGCGGCCCGGTCGGCCACCTGGCGCACGTGCACGGCGACGCTGGCCGGCTTGATCTCCAGCCGGGCCGCGGGCGTGGCCGAGACCACCGGCGCCAGCACCTCGGCCAGCGCGTCGCGGCGGCCGGCCAGCTCCCCGGTGATCGGCCCGTCGAACTCGGCGCCGTGGCTGCCCACGAAGCGGTAAGGACCGCTGAGCCCGCTGGTCGCGCGCAGGTCGGCCACGCCGCGGCCGCTGACCAGCGCCACCGTCACGCCCTCGTGGGCCGCCAGCCGCGCCAGCGCCTCGGCGACGCCGGGCTCCGGGACGGCGGCCGCGGGGTCGTCCCGGAGCCGGGCCAGGACGCCGTCGTAGTCACAGGCGACCAGCAACGGCCGGCGCGCGGCCAGCCGCGGGAGTGCGGCCGCGAGGTCGTCGGGGAGCACGCTCACGCCTGGGCCTTCAGGGCCGCGAAGAAGGACGACGCCCAGTGCTCGAGGTCGTTCTTCGCCAGGTGCCGGCGCATCGCCCGCATGCGCTTGGCGCTCTCCTCCGGCTCGATCCGCAGCGCCCGGACCAGCTGGTTCTTCAGCCCGGCGATGTCGTGCGGGTTGACCAGGAAGGCCTGCTTCAGCTCGGCGGCGGCGCCGGCGAACTCCGACAGCACGAGCGCGCCGCCGAGGTCCCCGCGGGCGGCGACGTACTCCTTAGCCACGAGGTTCATGCCGTCGCGGTAGGGCGTCACGAGCATGACGTCGGCGGCCCGGTACAGCGCGGCCAGCTCCTCGCGGGGGACCGACTGGTTGATGTAGTGGACCGCCGGGCCGCCGAGCGTGCCGAAGACGCCGTTGATGTGGCCGACCTGCTGCTCGATCGTCTCGCGCATGTGCACGTAGTGCTCCACGCGCTCGCGGCTGGGGGTGGCCACCTGCACGAACACGGTGGACGGCGCCTCGACCACGCCGTCCTCCAGCAGCTCCTGGAAGGCGTTGAGCCGGACGGCGATGCCCTTGGTGTAGTCCAGCCGGTCCACCCCGAGGATGATCTTGTCCGGGTCGCCCAGCTCCTTGCGGATCTCGGCGGCGCGGGCGACCACCTCGGGGGAGCCGGCCAGCCGGTCGAAGGCCTCGGTGTCGATCGAGATCGGGAAGGCGCGGGCCGTCACGGTCCGCCCGTCGTACTGGATGACGTCCTTGCGGGTGGGCAGGTCGTGCAGCCGGCGGGCCAGCTGCACGAAGTTGCTCGCGGCGCTGGGCAGCTGGAAGCCGACCAGGTCGGAGCCGAGCAGGCCCTCGACGATGGCCGAGCGCCACGGCAGCTGGGTGAACAGCTCGTACGGCGGGAACGGGATGTGCAGGAAGAAGCCGATGGTCAGGTCCGGGCGGCGCTGGCGCAGCATCGCCGGCACCAGCTGCAGCTGGTAGTCGTGCACCCAGACGATCGCGCCCTCGCCGGCCACCTCGGCCGCCCGGTCGGCGAACCGCTTGTTGACCTGCACGTAGGTGTCCCACCAGGTGCGGTGGTACTCGGGCTTCTCGACCACGTCGTGGTACAGCGGCCACAGCGAGGCGTTGGACATGCCCTCGTAGTAGCGGTCGACCTCCTCCTCGGAGAGCTCGACCGGGATCAGCGACATGCCGCCGGACTCGAACGGCTCCGGCGCCGGGCCCGCCGAGCCGGACCAGCCGACCCACGCGCCGCCGCGGCCGGCCACGAAGGGCTCGAGGGCGGTGACCAGCCCGCCGGGGCTGCGCTGCCAGCGCGTGCTGCCGTCGGGGTCGGTGACCTGGTCGACGGGGAGCCGGTTGGCCACGACGACCACCGGGCTCTCCGCCCGCGTCTGGTGCTCCGTGCTGTCGGCCATACCGAGGGCGACCCTACCGATGTGCGGGCGCTCAGACGGCGGCGGCCACCGCGTACCCGGCGGCGGCGACCCCGAGGCCCAGCGCCAGCGTCCCGGTCAGGTAGGCCGCCGCTCGGCCGACGGCGCGTTCCTCGACCAGCCGGACGACGTCCGCGCCGAAGGTGGAGAACGTCGTCAGGGTGCCGCAGAAGCCGGTGCCGACCAGCGCCACCACCTCCGCCGGCGCCTCGCGGAGGCCCAGCAGCACCCCGAGCACGAGCGAGCCGGCCACGTTGACGGCGAGCGTGCCCCGCACGCTGCCGCGGCCGCGGCGGGCCGCGGCGACCCGGTCGGCGAGCAGCCGCAGCGGCGCGCCGGCCACCGCCCCGAGCACCACGAGCAGCGCGGTCACGCGACCTCCTCCTCGGCGGCCTCGACCGCGGGGATCGGCACGCCGCCGCGCCGGCCCAGCACCACCCCGGCCGCCGTGGCCAGGACCCCGCCGACCACCGAGGCGAGGACGTACCCGGCGGCGAGGCCCGGCGCGCCGTCGTCCACCAGCCGGACGACGTCCACCGCGAAGGTCGAGTACGTCGTGTACCCGCCGCACAGCCCGGTGCCGAGCAGCGGCCGCAGCCAGGCGCGGTCGGGGAGGCGGGCGAAGACCGCGCCGAGCAGGACGCCGAGCAGTAGGCAGCCGGTCAGGTTGACCAGCAGCGTCGCCCACGGCCAGCCGCCGGGGGAGGGCTCCAGCGCCGTCCCCACCCCCCAGCGGGCGAGCGCGCCGAGGGCGCCTCCCAGCGCCGCGAGCAGATACGCCACGCGCCCCGTCCCTCCCAGGCAGAGGAAGCAATCCCCACGTCCCGGCGGCCAGGACGTGGGTGGAGCTTCCTATGCCACGGGGGAGCGGGTGCCTCGGGGGAGCGGGTGCCTCGGGGGAGCGGGTGCCTCGGGGGAGCGGGGGCCTCGGGGGAGCGGGGCGGGTCAGCGGCGGCGCGTCTCCGGGAAGAGCAGGTCGACGAAGCGCGCGGCGGTGGGCTGCGGCTCGTGGTTGGCCAGGCCGGGGCGCTCGTTGGCCTCGATGAACACGTAGTCCGGCCCGTCGACCGCGGGCACCAGGAAGTCGATGCCGGTGACCGGGATGCCCAGGGCCTCGGCCGCCCGCACCGCGGCCTCGGCGATCTCCGGGTGCAGCCGGTCGGTGACGTCCTCGATCGTGCCGCCGGTGTGCAGGTTCGCCGTCCGCCGGACCTGCACGCGCTCGCCCCGCGGGGGGACGTCGTCCATGGCGTAGCCGGCCTCGGCGACCACCTCGGCGGTCGTGTCGTCGAGCGGGATGCTCGACTCCCCGCCGGTGGCGCGCTCGCGCCGCCGGCTGGTCGAGCGCACCAGGTCGGCCACCGGCAGGCGCCCGTCGCCGATCACCTCGGCCGGCCGCCGGACCGCGGCGGCCACCACCTGCCGGTCGATGACGACGACCCGCAGGTCCTCCCCGGGGACCAGCTCCTCGACCAGCACGTCGGGGCAGAACTGCAGCGCCAGGGCGACCGCCCTCTCCAGCCCGGCCGCGTCCTTGACGCCGACGGTGATGCCCCGGCCCTGCTCGCCGCGGGCGGGCTTCACCACGACCTCCTCGACCGCCTTCATCAGCGCCAGGGCGTCGGTCAGGTCGCCCTCGCGGGCCAGCGCGCCCTGGGCGACGCGGACGCCGGCCCGGCGCATGATCCGGCGGGTGACGCGCTTGTCGTCGCAGCGGCTCATGGCCACGGCGCTGGTGAACTCCGACAGCGACTCGCGGGTGAGCACCGAGCGGCCGCCCAGCGTCAGCCGCATCTCGCCCCACTCGGCGTCGGTGACCTCGACGCGGATGCCGCGGCGCAGCGCCTCCTCGGCGATGATCGTGGCGTAGGGGTTGAGCTTGTCCAGCCCGGGCGGCCGCGAGGCGAACAGCGGCGTGTTGATCGGGTTCTTGCTCTTCACGCAGACGGCGGGCACGCGGGCGAAGCCGAGCTTGCGGTACAGCGTGATCGCCGGCTTGTTGTCGTGCATGACCGACAGGTCGAGGTAGGCCCGGCCGCGGGCGACGTAGCGCTCGGCCAGCACCCGCACGAGCGCCTCGCCCGTGCCGGGCGGGGCGTCCTGCTTGTCGGCGACCAGGCACCACAGGCTCGTGCCGCCCTCCGGGTCGCCGAAGGCGAGCACGTGGTCCACGCCGGTGACCGTGCCGACGATCTTCCCGGTGCGGGTGTCCTCGGCGACCAGGTAGGTGAAGGTCCGGGTGCGGTGGTTGGCCCACATCAGGTCCGGGTCGGCGGCGACCATGCCGTTGCGGGCGTAGAGGTCGTCGATGACCTCCATCTCCGCCTGCGAGGTCACCGTGCGCACGAAGACGCCGCGGATGACGTCGGGCCGCGGCCGGTACCGGTGCAGGTCCAGCCGGTAGGTGAGCGACGGGTCGATGAACAGCTCGTCGGGCGCCATCCCGACCAGCACCTGCGGGTCCCGCGGGTAGACGCAGATGTCACGGCGGCCGGTCTCCTCGCCGCGCAGCGCGTGCACGATGTCGTCGAGCTCGCGGAACGTCTGCCCGAAGACCAGTCGTCCCCAGCCCAGGTCGAGGACGACGTCCTGCGCCATCCCCTCCAGCTCGTGCGGGGACGGCTGGTGCCAGGACCGGCTGGTCAGCTCGGGGGTGGACGGGACGGGGCGGCGCCGGTGGCCGGCCAGCCGTGGAGTCACGGTGTCGGTTCCTTCCTCAGACCCCGTGGTTCTGCAGCCAGAGCTCCAGCAGCCCGAGCTGCCACAGCTTGTTGCCCCGCAGTGGCGTGAGCCCGCCGTTCGGGTCGCCGAGCAGGCCCTCGACGTACTCCGGCCGGAACAGGGCCCGGTCACGGGCGGCATCGCTGCTCAGCGCGTCGCGGACCAGGTCGAGCACCTTGCCCTCGAGGTGGGTGATCGCCGGCACCGGGAAGTAGCCCTTGGGCCGGTCGATGACCTCCGGCGGGATGATCCGGCGGCCGATGGCCTTGAGCACGCCCTTGCCGCCGTCGGCCAGCTTCAGCTCCGGCGGGCAGGCGGCGGCCAGCTCCACCAGGTCGTGGTCGAGGAAGGGCACGCGGGCCTCCAGGCCCCACGCCATGCTCATGTTGTCCACCCGCTTGACCGGGTCGTCGACGAGCATGACCTCGCTGTCCAGGCGCAGCCCGGCATCCACCGCCGTCTCGGCGCCCGGCGCCTCCATGTGCGCGGCCACGAACGCCCGGCTGACGTCCTCGTCGAGCGCGTACCGCTGCGAGACCACCTGCAGCAGCTCGGCGTGGGTGCGGTCGAAGAACGCCGCGGCGTAGCGGTCCACGGCCTCGCCGCGGGGGACGCCGGCCAGCGGCGGGTACCAGTGGTAGCCGGCGAAGACCTCGTCGGCGCCCTGCCCGGACTGCACCACCCGGATCGACTGGCTGACCCGCTCCGAGAGCAGGTCGAAGGCGACGACGTCGTGGCTGACCATCGGCTCGGCCATCGCGCCGATGGCGTGGCCGAGCGCGCCGGCCAGCTCGTCGGAGCCCACCCGGATGCGGTGGTGGTCGGTGGCGAACCGCTCGGCGATGACGTCGGAGTACTGGAACTCGTCGCCCTCGCGGCCGCCGACGGACTCGAAGCCGATGCTGTACGTGGCCAGGCCGGTCTGCCCCTCCTGGGCGAGCAGCCCGACGATCAGGCTGGAGTCCAGCCCGCCGGAGAGCAGCACGCCGACCGGGATGTCGGCCACCAGCCGGCGGCGGACGGCGACGCGCAGCGCCTCCTCGATCGCGTCCTCCCAGTCGCGGGACGACCAGTTCGCGTGCTCGGCGCGGCGCTCGTACGCCGGCGCCCAGTACCGGTCCTCGCGGCTGGTGCCGTCGGCCTCGACGACCCGGACGGTGGCCGGGGGGAGCTTGCGGACGCCGTTGAGGATCGTCCGCGGCGCGGGGACGACGGCGTGCCAGGTGAGGTAGTGGTGCAGCGCGACCGGGTCGATGGAGGTGTCGACGTCCCCGGCGCGCAGCAGCGCGGGCAGCGTGGAGGCGAACCGCAGCCGGCCGGGCGTCTCGGCGAGGTACAGCGGCTTGATGCCCAGCCGGTCGCGGGCCAGGACCACCCGGCCGGTGTCGCGCTCGTGGACGACGAACACGAACATGCCGTGCAGGTGGTCGACGACGTCGGTGCCCCAGTGGTGGTAGCCCTTGAGGATCACCTCGGTGTCGGAGGTGGAGAAGAAGCGGTAGCCGTGGCCCTCGAGCTCGGCCCGCAGCTCCTTGTAGTCGTAGATGCAGCCGTTGAAGACGGCGGTCAGGCCGAGCTCGTTGTCGACCATCGGCTGGCCGCCGGCGGCGGACAGGTCGATGACCGAGAGCCGGCGGTGACCGAAGGCCACCCGCCCGGCGCTCCACATGCCCTGCCCGTCGGGGCCGCGGGGCACGAGCTGGTCCACCATCCGCCCGACCGCGGTGGTGTCGGCGAGCGTGCCGTCGAACCTGATCTCGCCGGAGAGGCCGCACATACGAGACGATCCAACCCGAGACGACCGGGGATCGCGACGCGAGACGGCGCGTCGTGAGCGGCGTCACGGCGGTTCCACGTGGAACGCCGCGACGCCGCCCACCCGCTCAGCGCAGGGCGGCGACCGCCGCCACGACGTCGACCAGGCCCGCGCCCTTGTCGAAGGACGTCGTCCGCCCGCCGACCGTGGTGTACGCCGCGCCGTCGGCGTAGCGGTGCGCGGTGCCGACCAGCGCGGCCTCGATCTCCGCCGGCGTCGCGGTCGGGTCAGCCTGGAACAGCTGGGCCACGATCCCGGCCACGTGCGGCGCGGCCATCGACGTCCCGCTGATCGTGTTGAACGTGCCGACGTCGAGCAGGCCGGGGCCGTTGCGCGGGTCCAGCCCCGTGGCGCAGATCGGCAGGTACAGCCGGCAGGACGACGTGATGGTGTCGCCGGGCGCGGACAGGTCCGGCCAGGTCGAGGGGTCGGCCGCGGCGCCGCGCGAGGAGAACTCGCTGACCACGCCGTCCCGGGTGCCGGTCTCCTGGTCGGAGTAGGACGCCACGGAGATGATGCCGCCGGTCGGGTCCTGGCCGGGCGGGTTGGTCAGCGAGGCCGAGCCGTCGCCGCCGTCGTTGCCGGCCGCCCACACGGTGACCACGCCCTCGGCGGCCAGCGCCCGCTGCAGCTTGACCGTCGCCGAGTCGGAATCGAACGCCCCGCCCCCGGACGGGCCGTAGGAGTTGTTCGTGACCCGGATCGGCGGGCAGACGTCCGCGGGGACGCCCGCGCCGCACGGCGCCGCATGGTTCTCCAGCACCCAGTTGAGCGCCGAGTCGGCGCCGACGATGAGCAGCGCGGCGCCGGTCGAGATGGACACGATGCTGGCGCCGGGGGCCGCGCCCTGCAGCCGGCCGCCGTCGGACAGGGTGGTCGGGCGGCCGGCGACGATGCCGGTGACGTGCGTGCCGTGCCCGCCCACGGCGAGCGTGTCGGTGTCCACGACGGTCGGCACCGGGACGACGCAGTCGGGCGTCGTCACCGTCTCGACCAGGCAGAGGCTCTTCAGGCTGGCCACCACCGCGCTGGAGCCGTCGGCGCCGTGCAGGTAGGGGTGGGTGGGGTCGACGCCGGAGTCGATGACGGCGACGGAGACGCCGCGGCCGTCCAGCGGCCGGCCGTCGGCGCCGATGAGCGTGGCGACCGCCTCGGCGCCGCGGGTGGCGGTGTTCGACGTCTCCTGCGCGAACTCGATCGGGGCGTTGCCCTCGAGGTAGGTGACGCCGGGCTCGGCCCGGACCGCCTCGACCTGGGCGGCGGTCCCGCGCGCGACGACGACGCCGATCCGCTCGAACTCGGTCACCGGGCGCAGGCCCGCGGCGGCGACGGCGTCCCGCGCGGCGTCCGCGTCGGTGCCGTGCACGAGCACCGTGGTCGGCACCGCGGCCGCCAGCCCGGCCAGCTGGCCGGCCAGGAAGTCCTGCACCGGGGCGAGCGGCGCCGGGGGAGCGGCCTGGGCGGGGGTGGCGGCGAAGAGGGCCCCGGCGACCAGTGCGGCCAGGCTCCCTCCCCCCACGAGTCGACGGGCGGACCGGGTCATGGGCTCTCCTCGGCGCTGGGGCGAGCGGATGGGGTGCGCCCTGTCCGAACGAGCGGGCGTGCGCCAGGTCACGGCCGGCCGGCGTCGTCGTCCTCCCTCACCGCAGCGCGTCCTCCCTCACCGCAGCGGGTCCTCCCTCACCGCCCACCCCGAGGGAGGACACGCCACGATCAGGTCACCTGATCCCGGCCGGGCGGCCGGGGTTGCCACGCGCGGGGGAGGGGCAGGAGCGCGAGCATGCAGACACGCACTCTGGGTCAGCTCACCGTCCCCGCCATGGGCCTGGGCTGCATGGGGATGAGCGAGTTCTACGGCACGGGCGACCAGGGCGAGGCGGAGCGCACCATCCAGCGCGCCCTCGACCTCGGCGTCACGTTCCTCGACACCGCCGACATGTACGGGCCGTTCACCAACGAGCGGCTGGTCGGCCGCGCGATCGCCGGGCGCCGCGACGAGGTGGTGCTGGCGACGAAGTTCGGCAACGAGCGCGGGGAGGACGGCTCCTTCCGCGGCATCAACGGCCGGCCGGACTACGTGCGCCGGGCCTGCGACGCCTCGCTGCAGCGCCTCGGCGTCGACGTGATCGACCTCTACTACCAGCACCGGGTCGACACCGCCGTCCCGGTGGAGGACACCTGGGGCGCCCTGCGCGAGCTGGTGGACGCCGGCAAGGTCCGCGCCACCGGGATCTCCGAGGCCGCGCCCGAGACGATCCGGCGGGCGCACGCGGTGCAGCCGGTGACGGCGGTGCAGACCGAGTACTCGCTGTGGACCCGCGACCCCGAGGACGACGGCGTCCTCGCCACCTGCGCCGAGCTCGGCATCGGCTTCGTCGCCTACTCGCCGATCGGCCGGGGCTTCCTGTCCGGGCAGATCCGCAGCGTCGACGACCTCGCCCCGGACGACTTCCGCCGGCACAACCCCCGCTTCCGGGGCGAGAACTTCGCCCGCAACCTCGAGCTGGTCGACCGGGTGCGGGAGATCGCCGAGGAGAAGGGCGTCACGGCCTCGCAGCTGGCGCTGGCGTGGGTGATGGCGCAGGGCGGCCGGGGCGGGAACCCGGAGATCGTGCCGATCCCGGGCACCAAGCGGGTGGCCTACCTGGAGGAGAACGCCGCGGCGGCGGGGGTGACGCTGACCGACGAGGACCTGCGCCGGCTCGACGAGGCCGCCCCGCGCGGGGCGACGGCGGGGGACCGCTACCCGGACATGAGCAGCGTCCACCGGTAGCGGTCGCGGCCCGGCGGCGGGCGGGCACGGCGACCGCGAGAGGATGGACGTCGTGCGCAGCGGAGCGGCCCGGTGACGACGTCGCTGGTCGTGGCCGTCACCGCGGCCGCCGTCCTGCTCGCGCTCGCCGGCCTGGCCTCCACCCTCACCCGGCGCCGGATCGGCCTGCTGCACCTGGCGCTGGCCGGCGTCCTCGAGGCGCTGCTCGTCCTCCAGGCGGTGCTGGCCGGCGTCCGGCTGGCCGGCGCCGACCTGCCCGAGACGGCGACGTTCCTGGGCTACCTGGCCGGGGTCCTGCTGCTGCCGGTCGCCGGCGTCCTGTTCGCGCGGACGGAGACCAGCCGGTGGGCGGGGACGGTCCTCGCGGTGCCGGCCGCCGCGGTGGCGGTCATGGTCTGGCGGCTGCTGCAGCTGTGGGAGGCCGGCGGTGGCTGACGCGGACCGGGCGGGGACCGCCCCGCCGGCGACCGGGCTGGGCCGCGTCCTGGTCGCCCTCTACGCCGTGTTCGCGCTGGCGGCCGGGTCGCGGGCCGCCGTCCAGCTGGCGACGCGCTTCGCCGAGGCGCCCCTGGCCTACCTGCTGTCGGCGCTGGCGGCGCTGGTCTACGTCGCCGCGGCGGTCGGGCTGCTGCGCGGCGGCCGCGGCGGGTGGCGCACCGCCCTCGTCGCGTGCGCGGTCGAGCTGGCCGGGGTGCTGGTGGTCGGCGTCCTGTCGCTGGCCGACCGGGCCGCGTTCCCGGACGAGACGGTGTGGTCGGGCTTCGGGCAGGGCTACGGCTACGTGCCGCTGGTGCTGCCGGTGCTGGGCCTGCTGTACCTGCGGGCGCAGGCTCAGAAGTCGCCGCCGCCGAAGTCGCCGTCGAAGCCCCCGCCGTCGAACCCGCCGCCGTCGTAGCCGCCGCCGAAGTCGCCCCCGCCGTAGTCCCCGCCGTCCGCGGCGTAGTCACCGCCGTCGCCGCCGTCGCCGCCGTCCGCTCCGGCGCCGTCCTGGTAGCCCTCGGCGTAGGCCTCCTCGTCGCCGCCGCCGAACAGGCCGCCGTCGCCGAGGCCCGTGTCGAACAGCGCGTCGGCGACCGCGGTGCCCACGACGAGGCCGCCGATGGTGCCGAGCATGGTGGCGCCGATCCCGGCGCCGATGCCGCCCATCCCGAAGCCGCCGCCGAAGCCCCGGCCGTACCCCGGGCCGTAGCCGGGGCCGTAGCCGGGACCGCCGTAGCCGGGCCCGTAGCCGCCGGGCCCGTAGCCGCCACCGGCGCCGGGTCCGAAGGCGCGCTCCAGCGTGCCCGGCTGGCGCAGCTCGGCCCGGGTGGCCGCGCGGGCCAGCGTCCGCGGGTCGTCGGAGCGGGGCCGCTCGCCCGAGGGGACCGCCGCGGCCAGCTGCACGAGCACCTGCTGCCGCTGGTCCGGGGTGAGCTGGGCGAACGCCTCCGCGTGCGCCTCCTCGATCTGGTCCGGCGGCGCGGTGCGCAGCAGGTACCGGTAGCGCTCGACGGCCTGCTGGTCGGTGAGCTGCCGGCCGCCGCCCGCGGCCGGCGGCGGGGACGGCTGCCGGTACCCGTCGTACCCGCCGTCGTAGCGGTCGTCGTAGCGATCGCCGTACCGGTCGTCGTGCCGGCGCGAGCGGCCGAAGAGGCGGTCGAGCAGTCCCATGGTGATCCCCTCCCGGACGGCGCGGTCGTCGGACGGACCGACCCCGTGCTGGGTGCCCGCTCGCCGGCGGCCCACACCTCGCACCGGGTCCCCGCTGGTCAGGCGTGCGGTCGTGGTGTCGGTCGCGCACGATCGTTTACGCTCAGGTGGTGCCGCCCGCCGACGACGACCTCCGGGTCGCGGACGTCATGACCCAGGTGGCAGGCACCGCCGCGGGGTCGCAGGCCGGGTCCCAGGCCGGGTCCCAGGCGGGCGTCGTGGCCAGCGCGAGCGCCGTCGTCTCCGAGTCGGGGAGCGCCGCGACCACCCTGCCGGGGGTGCTGGCCGACGCCCCGGTCGCCGTCCTGCTGATCGACCGGCAGGCGAGCACGGTCACCTTCGCCAACCCGGCCGCCGTGGAGCTGGCCGGCAACGTGCACCTGCCCGTGGGGATCGACGCGTGGGGCGCGGCCGCCGGCCTGACCGACCTGGGCGGCGCGCCGCTGGCGTCCACCAGCGGGCCGCTGTCCCTCGTGGCGCAGGGGCAGCCGGTGACCGGCGAGGCGGTGCGGCTGGTGCCGGGCCGCAGCACCGAGACGGCGCGCGCGGCGGCCGACGACGGCACCCGCGACCGGCTGCTGTGGGTCACCGGCTTCCCGCTGTCGCACGCGGGCAGCGACGGCCACCAGCTCTCCCTCGTCGTGTTCCTCGAGGTGGAGACCCCGGACGGCACCGCGGACCCCGACGCCGCGCTGCAGGCCCTGCGCGACCGGGCGGTCATCGCCACCGACATCGCGTTCACCATCAGCGACCCCCGCCAGGAGGAGGACCCGCTCATCTGGGTCAACCCCTCGTTCACGCGGATCACCGGCTACGGGTACGACGAGGCAGTGGGCCGCAACTGCCGGTTCCTGCAGGGCCCGGCCACCGACCCGGCCGCCGTCCAGGACATCCGGGAGGCGCTCGCCGAGCGGCGGGCGGTGACCACGACGCTGCTCAACCACCGCAAGGACGGCACCGCCTTCTGGAACCAGCTGTCCATCAGCCCGGTCTTCGACGGCGAGGGCGAGCTGGTGAGCTTCGTCGGGGTGCAGACCGACGTGACCGAGCGGGTCCGCGTCGAGCACGAGCGGGAGACCGCCTTCGCCGCCGAGCAGACCGCCCGTCGCGAGGCCGAGCTCGCCCGCGCCACCGCCGAGCAGGCCCGCGCCGACGCCGAGGGGGCGCGCAGCCAGGCCGAGCAGGCCACCAACCGGCTGGCGCTGATGGCCGAGGCGACCAGCACACTGATCGCCACGCTGGACATGTCCGACCTGCTCGACCGGCTGGCCGGGCTGTGCGTGCCGCTGCTCGCCGACTGGGTGTTCCTCACCCTCGTCGACGAGCACGGGGACGTCGTCGAGACCGCCTACCGGCACCGCGACGGCCGGGAGCCGGAGCTGCGCACGCTCAGCACCGTGCACGCCCTGCACCTGCCGCCGGGCTCGCCGAGCCGGCAGAGCATGCGCAGCGGCCGCCCGACGCTGATCGACCACGACCGCGCGCGGCTGGAGGGTGCGTTCGCCTCCGACGCCGCCCGCCGCGCGTTCGACGCGCTCGGCGGCCACTCGGTGCTGACGGTGCCGATGGTCGCCCGCCGCCGCACGCGCGGTGCCATGGCGCTGGTGCTGGCCGACGAGGACCGCACGTTCACCCCGTCGGACGTCGACCTCGCCGAGGACCTCGCCCGCCGCGCCGCCCTGGCGATGGACAACGTGCGCCTCTACCAGCAGGAGCACGCGGTGGCCGACACGCTGCAGCGCTCGCTGCTGCCCGAGCTGCCGGAGATCGCCGGCCTCACCGCGGCCGCCCACTACGTCAGCGCCTCCACCGCCGCCGACGTCGGCGGGGACTTCTACGACCTGCTGCAGCTGCCCGACCGGTCGGTCGGGCTGGTCATCGGTGACGTCGTGGGGCACGACATCGCCGCGGCGGCGGCCATGGGGCACCTGCGCGGGCTCATCCGCGCCTGCGTCTGGGACGCCCCCGACCCCGACCCGGGCGTCGTCCTCGGGCGGGTCGACCGGCTGGTCCAGGGGCTGCGGGTCGCCTCCATGGCCACGATGGCCTACGCCCGCGCCGTTCCGCCGGCCGAGCCGGGCGGGCCCTGGCGGGTGCACGTCGCCGACGCGGGGCACCCGCCGCTGCTGCTGCGCGAGCCCGGCGGCGGGGTGCGCACCCTCTCGGAGGTCCGGGGGCTGCTGGTCGGGGTGGACGAGGGGGCGCGGCGCCCCACCACGGTGCTCGACGTCGACCCGGGCTCGACCCTGCTCGCCTACACCGACGGGCTGATCGAGCGTCCGGGCGTCGACCTGGACCTGGGCATCGCCGAACTGGTCGCCCGGATCGAGGGGACCCCGCCCGGCGCCGACCCGGGGGCCCTGTGCGACGCGGCCGTCGCCGGCCGCCTGCACGGCGGGGACGACGTCGCGGTGCTCGCCGTCCGGCTCGGCTGAGACGCGACGGGCGCGCCCTCACGGGCGTCGTCCCCGCCCCGGGCCCACCGGCCGCTCAGGGGCCGACGCCGGCGCCCGTTGTGCGCTCCTCCACGTCACCGCGCCCGCAGGACGTGGACACGCGCACACTCGCCCAGCGTTCGCTCAGCGCCGGGGCGGGGCCGCCGGTCAGCCGTCGGAGCCGGGACCGCCGTCGAGCAGCCCGTAGCCGCCGCGGTGGAACAGCAGCGGCCGCCGGGCCGCGTCGGCGCCGAGGTCCAGCACCCGCCCGGCGACCAGCGTGTGGTCCCCGCCGTCGTACTCGGCCCACAGCGCGCAGTCGATCCAGGCGACGACGCCGTCCAGCACCGGCTGGCCCTGCGGGCTGGGCCGCCAGGGCACGCCGGCGAACCGGTCGGCCGCGGAGCCCGCGAACCGGGCCGACAGCGCGGTCTGGTCCTCGGCCAGCACGTTCACGCAGAACCGGCCCAGCTCGCGCAGCCGCGGCCACGTCCGCGAGGAGCGGGCCGGCGCGAAGACGATCAGCGGCGGGTCCAGCGACAGCGAGCTGAAGGACTGGCAGGTGAACCCGAGCGGACCGGCCCCGGTCGCGGCGGTGACCACGGTGACGCCGGAGGCGAAGTGGCCCATCACCTCGCGCATGAGCCCGGGCTCCACCGCCTCGACGGGACCCCCGGGGGAGGGGAGGGCGGCGCTCACGGCATCGAGTCCATCACGACCCGGCGGCCGCCTGCTCCGTGACCCTCGGCACGGACCGCCCGCCGGCCCGGTACAGCGAGCTCGGCAGGTCGTGGCCGACCGCCCGCTCGGTGACGGCTGCGGCGGCGAGGACGGCGTCGAGGTCCAGCCCGGTGTGCACGCCGGACTCCTCGAGCATGTACACGAGCTCCTCGGTGGCGATGTTGCCGCTGGCCCCGGGGGCGAACGGGCAGCCGCCCAGCCCGCCCACGGAGGAGTCGAGCTGGGTCACCCCGGCCTGGATCGCGGCCAGCGCGTTGGCCTGGCCGGTGCCCCGGGTGTCGTGGAAGTGCACGCCGACCGGCACGCCCGGGCACACCCGCCGGACGGCGTCGAGCAGCCGGACCACCCGCATCGGCGTGGTCGTCCCGATGGTGTCGCCCAGGCACAGCCGGTCGGCGCCGGCGGTGACCGCGGCGCGGGCGACGTCCACGGTGCGGGCGATCGGGGTGCGGCCGTCGAACGGGCAGTCCCAGGCGGTCGCGATGATCACCTCGAGGGTGCCACCGGCGCGGTGGGACAGCCCAGCGATCTCCCCGACCGCCCCGACCGCCTCGGCGGTCCCGCGCCCGGCGTTGGCCCGGCTGTGCCCGTCGGAGGCGGAGACGACGTACTCCAGGTCGGGGACGCCGGCGTCCACCGCCCGCACCGCCCCGCGGGCGTTGGCCACGAGCGCGGAGAACGCCACGCCGCTCCAGCGGCCGAGCTCCGCGGCCACCTGGTCCGCGTCGGCCAGCGCCGGCACGGCCCGGGGCGACACGAACGACGTCGCCTCGATGCGGCGCACCCCGGTGGCGACGAGGGCCTCCAGCATCGCGAGCTTGCCCGCCAGCGGAACGGGCGCCTCCAGCTGGAGCCCGTCGCGCATGCCGACCTCGCGGATGTCGACGGCGGGCGGGAGGACCAGGTCGAAGGGGTCCCTGTCGTCGAGGTGCACGGTCTCTCCTCTGCTCGTCCGCTCGCGCTCGTCGCCATCGTCCTCCCTCCCGGGGAACGACCAACACCACGTTCCACGTGGAACGGATCGGGGCATGACGGGAGATCGGACGGGCCGAACCGTCACAGGGGGCGACCAGGATGCTCGCTGAGGAGGTGGGACGTGGCCGAGTCGGCGAACGGGGGAGCGGTGGTTGAGGCGCGCCCGGTCGTGGTCGGCGCCGCGTTCGCGCACGCTCCGCTGGGCATGGCCGTCTGCGGGACCGACGGTGAGTTCCTCGCGGTCAACCCGGCGCTGGAGCGGCTGGTCGGCCGGCCGGCGGGCCAGCTGACCGGCGCCTCGCTGTTCGACCTGACCGAGCCCGCCGAGCGGCCGGCGGCCCGCGAGGCCTGCGCCTCCCTGCAGCTGCGGCCCGAGACCACCTCCCGGCTGGAGACCCGGCTGCTGCACGCCGACGGCAGCGCCGTCCCGGTGCAGATGACCGCGTCGGCGATGGCGGCGGAGGAGCCCACGCACCTGGTCGTCGTCGTCGAGGACATCACCGACCGCAAGGCGCTCGAGGCCCAGCTGGTGCACCGCTCGCTGCACGACCCGCTGACCGGCCTGCCGAACCGGATCCTGTTCGGCGACCGGCTGCGGCACGCCCTCGAGCGCGGGCACCGGGAGCGGACGCCGACCTGCGTGCTGATCGTCGACCTCGACGGCTTCAAGGCGGTCAACGACGAGTACGGCCACCCGATGGGCGACGCCGTCCTGGTGGCGTTCGCCGAGCGGCTGACCTCGGTGCTGCGGGCCAGCGACACCGCCGCCCGGCTGGGCGGCGACGAGTTCAGCATCGTCTGCGAGAACACCGAGCCGCCCGAGGCCGAGGTGCTCGCCGACCGGCTGCGCACGACCGTCCTCGAACCGCTGGACATCGAGGGCACCCGCATCCCGCTGGGCATGAGCGTCGGGATCGGCGTCGCCGAGCCCGGGGCCGACCCGGACGAGGCCTGCGAGCGGGTGGTCCGCAGCGCCGACGACGCGATGTACGCCGACAAGCACCGGACCCGCTGAGCGGACGCCCGTCAGGAGGGCGGGGCGCTCCCGACCCAGCCGAGGGTGGCCGGCAGCCGGGCGAAGACGGCGGTGAGCACCGGCAGCGCGCCGGCCAGCAGCACGAAGGAGGCGATGCCGACGACGGCGTCGTCGTCGAAGCTCCCCGCGCCCACGAGCAGCGCGACGAGCAGGACGGCGACCGCGGCCAGCGCCGAGCCGAACAGCAGGGTCGGGGAGCGGCGGGCCAGCAGCCGCACGGCGCCGGCGATCATCCCGGCGGCGCACGGCAGGCCGAGGACGAGCACGACCGTCGCGGCGTCGTCCTCCCCGGTGAGCACGGCGATCAGGAAGCCGAGCGAGCCGAGCAGCGTGAGCCCGCCGGTGACGAAGCCCAGCACGGCCGCCGCGGTGGCGACCCCCGGCCGGCCGGGGCCGTGCGGCCAGGTCGGCGGCGCCGCGCCGGGCCAGGCCGGGCCGTACCCCGGCGGGTACGGCGACGGCGGGTACGGCGCCGGCGGGTACGGCGCCGGCGGACCGTAGGGCGGCTGCCCGTACCCGTACGGGGGGACGGCGGGCGGACCCGGCGGGGGACCGTAGGCGGGCGGCCCCTCGTACCCGGGCTCCTGCGACCAGTGACCGTGCGTGCTCATCGCCGACGAGTCTGCGGGCGCGGCGGCCCTCCTGTCCCGGAGCGGGCGCGGCGAGTCCCCCGCCGGGGTCAGCCGCCCAGCGCCGCGGTGACCACCTCGCGGGCCTCCTGCTGCACCCGGGCCAGGTGCTCGGGGCCGTGGAAGGACTCGGCGTAGACCTTGTAGACGTCCTCGGTGCCGGAGGGGCGGGCGGCGAACCAGGCGTTCTCGGTGACCACCTTGAGCCCGCCGATCGCGGCGTCGTTGCCCGGCGCGCGGGTCAGCTTCGCGGTGATCGGCTCGCCGGCCAGCTCGGAGGCCCGGACGTCCTCGGGGGACAGCCGCCCCAGCGCCGCCTTCTGCTCGCGGGTCGCCGGGGCGTCCACCCGCGCGTAGGCCGACTCGCCGTACCGCGCGGTGAGCTCGCCGTGCAGCTGGGACGGCGACCGGCCGGTCACCGCCTGGATCTCGCTCGCCAGCAGCGCCAGCAGGATGCCGTCCTTGTCCGTCGTCCACACCCCGCCGTCGCGGCGCAGGAACGAGGCGCCGGCCGACTCCTCGCCGCCGAACCCGACCGACCCGTCGAGCAGCCCCGGCACGAACCACTTGAACCCGACCGGCACCTCGACCAGCCGCCGGCCGAGGCCCGCGACCACCCGGTCGATGAGCGACGAGGACACCAGGGTCTTGCCGACGGCGACGTCGGCCCCCCAGCCGTCGCGGTGCGCGAACAGGTACGAGATCGCGACGGCGAGGAAGTGGTTGGGGTTCAGCAGCCCGCCGTCGGGGGTGACGATGCCGTGCCGGTCGGCGTCGGCGTCGTTGCCGGTCGCGATGGCGTAGTCGGCGCGCTTGCCGATGAGCGAGGCCATGGCCGACGGCGACGAGCAGTCCATCCGGATCCTGCCGTCCCAGTCCAGGGTCATGAACCGCCACGTGGGGTCGACCAGCGGGTTGACCACGGTGAGGTCGAGCCGGTGCCGCTCGGCGATCGCGGCCCAGTAGTCGACCGACGCCCCGCCGAGCGGGTCGGCGCCGATGCGCACGCCGGCGTCGCGGACGGCGTCGAGGTCCAGCACCTGCGGCAGGTCGTCGACGTAGGTGCCGACGAAGTCGTACGCCTGCGCTGCGGCGCGGGCCCGGGCGAACGGCACGCGCCGCACGCCGTCGAGGCCGGCCCGCAACAGCTCGTTGGCGCGGTCGGCGATCGCCTTCGTGGCGTCGGTGTCGGCCGGCCCGCCGTGCGGCGGGTTGTACTTGAACCCGCCGTCGCGCGGCGGGTTGTGCGACGGGGTGACGACGATGCCGTCGGCGAGGCCGCTCGTGCGTCCGCGGTTGGCGCGCAGGATCGCGTGGCTGACCGCCGGGGTGGGCGTGTACCGGTCGGCGGCGTCGACGAGCACGGTGACGTCGTTGGCGGCCAGCACCTCCAGCGCGCTGGCCCAGGCCGGCTCGCTCAGCGCGTGGGTGTCGCGGCCGAGGAACAGCGGGCCGTCGACGCCCTGCGCGGCGCGGTACTCGCAGATCGCCTGGGTGGTGGCGAGGATGTGCGCCTCGTTGAACGCCGCGTCGAACGCCGAGCCGCGGTGGCCCGACGTCCCGAACGCCACCTGCTGCGCCGGGTCGGCCGGGTCCGGCTCGAGCGTGAAGTAGGCGGTGACCAGGGACGCGACGTCCACCAGGTCGCTGGGCTGGGCGGGCTGACCGGCACGGACGTCGCTCATGGGCCGATCCTCGCGCCCCTGCCGGGTCAGCGGCGACCCGGCCCCCGCTCCCGCAGCAGGCGGGCCGGGGCGCGGCGGGCCCAGGCCTCCTCGAGCAACTCGGCCACCAGGTCCGGCGCGGCGGCGGGCAGGTCCACCCGGACGCCGGACAGCGCCTTCCCCCACCACAGCAGGCCGCACGGCCCGCCCTCGACCGCCCGCGCGGTGGACTCGTCCAGCAGCACGTTGAGCTGGACGTCGCTCCACTGGGTGGCGAGCACCTTCGTGCCGAGCCGGTAGGCGGTGCGGCCGTGGTGGTCGCCCTCGGTCACCTCGGGCAGGGCGAGGGCGAGCCCGCGGACGTCGTCGGGCGTCACGAGCGCGGCGCCCCGCGGTAGCTGCCCACGCTCCAGCTGTTGCCCTCGGGGTCGCGGACGGAGAACTCGAGGCCGCCGTACGGCGGGGACTCCAGCGGCCGGAGGACGTCGGCGCCGGCGGCCTGCACCCGCGCCCAGACGGCCTCGACGTCGTCGGTGACCAGGTAGGCGCCGGTGGCGCCCGGCTTGACCGCCCAGCCGCCGTCGTCGCGGGCCGAGCCGAGCATCACGCCGCCGCCGGGCGGCCAGGCGAGCTCGGCGTGCACCACGAGATCGCCGTCGCGGACGACGAGGGTCTCGGTGAAGCCGAGGACGTCGACCAGCCAGCGGATCAGGGCGGGGGCGTCGGTGGCGCGGAAGGCGGGCCAGACGGTGGGGGCCGGGGCGTTCTGCGGGTTCGTCATGCCGCCGACCCTGCCGCGAGCACGACCCCGCCGTCTTGGACGAATCCGAACTCCGCGTCGAGCCAGCGCAGCGGGGAGAGCCCGGTGAACGCCCGCCAGTCCCGGGTCAGGTGCGACTGGTCGGCGTAGCCGGCCGCGGCGGCCAGCCCGGCGAGGTCCGGAGGACCCCCGGCCGCGACGCGGGCGGCCAGGGTGCGCCGGGCGCGGTCGAACCGGACCACCCGCGCCGCCTCCTTCGGGCCCAGGCCGGTCTCGGCGCGGAACCGGGCGGTGAGGTGCCGCTCGGACCAGCCGACCCGCCGCGCGAGCTCGGCCACCCGCAGCCGCCCGCCGGAGACCGTCGTCAGCCGCCACGCCTCGGCGACCTCGGCCGGCGGCCCGCCGGTCCCGCGAGCCGCACGCAGGAGCACGTCCTCCACCGCGGCGAACCGCGCGGCCCAGCCGCGCGCCGACCGGACCCGCTCCAGCATCTCGCCGGTCAGCCGGGCCCCGAGGACGTCCTCCACCCCCACGTCCACCGACACCAGGGCCGACGCCGGCACGCCGAGCAGCGCGCGCACGCCCATCGGGGCGAGCGCCAGCTGGATCCCCTCCTGGCGCCCGGGGTGGGCGAGCAGCGCGGGACGGGTGTGCAGGCCGCCCAGGATGCTGTCGAAGGCCCCGGGGCGCTGCGCCGGGTCGGCATGCGCCATCACCACCAGCGGTGCGTCCACCGGCAGCACCAGGGTGAGGAACGGCGAGGGCAGCCCGCGGTGGACGCCGGGGTCGAGCCCCTCCTGCCGGTAGCCGACCGCGCCGGCGACCAGCCCGCTCAGCGGCCCCGCCGGCCGGTGCACGACGAACTCGCTGGTCACCGCCCCAGGATGGCAGCGGCCGGGCCACGCCTCCAGCCCCCGGCCGGGCAGCTCAGGCCTCGACGGCGTCCAGGCCCTACCGTTGCTCGACCACGTCGAGGAAGCGGCGCAGGGTCTCCAGGAAGACCTCGGGCTGCTCGGAGTGCACCCAGTGCCCGGCGCCCTTGATCCGGACCAGCCGGGTGTGCGGGAAGAGCTCGTCCATCCGCGGCCGGTCCTCGGGCAGCACGTAGTGACTGGTCGCGCCCGCCACCCACAGCACCGGCCCGTCGAAGGTCGCGCCCGGCGGCGGGTCGGGGAAGCCGCGCAGCTCGCCGAGGTCGCGGCCGAGCAGGTCGAGGTTGAGCCGCCAGCGCCAGCCGCCGTCGGCACCCAGACCCTCCCGCACGAGCGACTGCAGCAGGAAGGAGCGCACCATCCGGCTGGGTACCGCCTCCCGCAGCGCGGCGTCCGCCTCGTCCCGCGTCTTCAGCCGGTCGAGGTCGAGCGCCTTCATGGCGGCGATGAACGCCGCGAAGGGGGAGGCCTCCTCGTCCGGGTCGTCGGTCCGGCCGCCGGTCTCGGGGTAGGCGACCGGGGCGACGTCGACGACGACGAGGGCCCGCAGCAGCTCCGGCCGGCGCAGCGCCAGCTGCATCGCGACCTTGCCGCCCATCGAGTGCCCGACCAGCGTCACCGGCTCGCCGGAGGACTCGAGCTCGGCGGCCACCAGCGCGGCCATGTCGACGTAGTCGACCCGGTCGGTCCACGGCGAGTGCCCGTGGTTGGGCAGGTCGAGCAGCGTGACCCGGTGCCGGTCGGTGAGCCCCTTGGCGATCGTCGTCCAGTTCTTCCCCTGGCCGAACAGCCCGTGCACGAACACCACCCGCGGGCCGGCCTCGCCCAGCGTGCGGGCGTGCAGCCGTTCCTCGGAGTTGACCGTCACCCGGCGATTCCACCAGATCCCGTCGGCCCGCCCGCCTACCGTCGTCGGCCGGACGACAGGGGGAGCTCCACATGCCCGGACGGCGCCGCCGGACCACCACCCGCGCGAGCGGCACCACCCGCACGGCGACCAGGCGGCGCGCGCCCGCCCGCCGCGCGGCCCCGGAGGTCCCCGACCTGCCGGTCGCCGGCCCGGGGGAGCGGGTGTGGGTGCTCGCCGTCCCGTTCCGCGCCCCGGCGCCGGGCGCCGTGTGGCACCCCGGGCTGCAGGCGCACGTGTGGGTCGGCCGGCAGCTGCCGCCGGAGCTCGCCGCGTACGACCCGGCGCCGTACACCCTGGAGCGGTTCCTCGAGGACGAGCTGAACGACGAGCCCCGCGCGCTGCCGCCGGTGAAGTCGCTGGAGCCGCGCGAGGAGCAGTGCACCGGCGCGGAGGCGGTCGTGGCGAGCGCCGCGGCCGGGCACCGGGTGTTCCTGCTGGGCGACGACCCGGGCGTCGGCAAGACCGGGACGGCGATCATGGCCGCCCGCGAGATCTGCGAGATGCGCAGCGGCGACCGGGTGCTCGTCGTCGCCGACCGCCCCGCCGCGATCACCATCCCGCACTGGACCCGGTCGATCGCCGGCTTCGGCGACGGCGGGCTGCGCTGGTGCGTCACCACCTGGGACCGGCTGGCCAAGGTCGCGGCGCTGCTCAGGACGGCGCCGCAGTTCGACGTCGTCATCGGCGACGAGGCGCACATGGTCCGGCACACGACCACCCAGCGCTGGAAGCACTGGAAGGCGGTCTCCGGCGCGGCGCGCGTGAAGGACGCCCCGTTCGTCGTCGCGGCCACGGCCACCCCGGCGCACACGCCGCTGGAGCTGCCCTACCTGGCCCCGCAGTTCGCCGCCCGGGCCGGGGAGCCGCTGCGGGCCTGGGCGGACCTGCCGGCGAAGCTGGCCGAGCACGGGTTCCACGTGGAACGGGGCCGCTACGGCTGGGCCTGGACCGAGGACCCCGACGAGCGCCGCGCCGACCTCGACCGGCTGCAGGAGTGGCTGACCGGCGGCGACCCGCCGGCGGCGCTGCACCGGTCGGCGCCGTGGGGGGCGGTGTCGGTGGGCGGCGCCGCGGTGGCGCTGAGCCCCGCCGAGCGGGCGAGCTACGAGGCCGAGTGGAACGAGTTCCGCGCCGAGATGCAGCTGGCACGCAGGGGCCGGCAGACCGCCCGCGGCCGCGCGGCCCTGCTCCGGTTCCGCCAGAAGGCGGGGCTCATCCGGGTGCCGGCGACCGTCGACTGGGTGCGAGCGCAGGTCGAGGCCGAGCGGCAGGTGGCCGTCTCGGTCGAGTTCGTGGAGACGGCGGCCGACCCGATCCGGGAGGCGCTGCTGGACGCCGGGATCGCCGTCGCCGGCATCTACGGCCGCGACCGGTTCGACGTCGAGGCCGAGCGGCTGCGCTTCCAGACCGGCGCCGCCCCGGTGTGCGTCTTCACCGTGACGGCGTCGATCAGCCTGCACGCCGGGGAGCTGCTGCCCGGGGGCGCGACCGCCACCGACACCCCGCGGGTCGGGCTGTTCCACCAGCCGCGGTTCTCCGGCATCCAGGCCCGCCAGGTCACCGGCCGCACCCACCGCGACGGGAGGACCTCGCCGTGGCGGGTGGCCTTCGCCGAGGACACCGTCGAGGAGCAGGTCGCCCGGGTGATGGTGGAGCGGCTGGCGGTCAGCGGCTCGACCGCCGGCGCGGACACCTCGTCGCTGCAGGAGATCGCCGAGCTGCTGGACGCCGACTGGCTGCCGAGCGCCGCGCTCACCGACGCCTGAGCCGCACCGCCGTCCCCGGAGCCGGCACGTGCCGCGGCTCCAGGGGCGACGGTGCGGCTCGAGCCGGGCCTCAGCGCGAGGTGGCGCCGTTGCCGTCGGAGGCGGGGCCGCCGTCGACCGGGATGCGGGTGACCCCGTCGCCGTTCCCGCCGGCCGCGCCCGCCGCCCCGGACAGCCGGCGCAGCAGCGCGTTGACGTCCAGGCCGGTCAGGTCCCCGGACAGCTGCAGGCCCTGGGCCACGTTCGACGCCACGGACCGGCTCAGCGCGTTGGCGCCGTCGGCGGAGATGACGGTCATCTTGTCCACGCCGGCCAGCGGCGCGGAGGCGGCGCCCACGACCTCCGGCAGCACCTTGACCAGCATCTCCAGGATCGCCGCCTCGCCGTACTTCTCGAACGCCTCGGCCCGCACGTCCAGTGCCTCGGCCTCGGCCTGCCCGCGGGCGAGGATCGCGGCGGCCTCGGCCGCGCCCTCCCGCTCGACCGCGTCGGCGATGGCCTGGCGGCGCAGCTTCTCGGCCTCGCCGCGCTTGGCGCCCTCGATCGCCTCGGCCTCGGCCAGCGCCGACCGGCGGGCCCGCTCGCCCTCACCGGAGAGCTTGGCCTGCTCGGCGGCGGCCTGGGCGGCGGCGATGGTGGCCTGCCGCTCGGCCTCGGCGGTGAGGATCGCGGCGTTCTTGCGCGCCTCGGCCTCCTGCTCGACGCGGTAGCGCTCGGCGTCGGCCGGGCGGCGGACCTGGGTGTCCAGCTGCCGCTCGGTCAGCGCCGCGGTGCGGACGGCGACCTTCTCCTGCTCGCTGAGGATCGCCTGGTCCTGCGCGGCCTGCGCGAGCGGTCCGGCGGCGGCCGCCTTGGCCTTCGCCGCGTCGGTCTCGGCGCTGATCTCGGCCTGCCGCAGCGCCAGCTGCCGCTGCGCGACGGCGATCGCCTCGTCGGCCAGCAGCTGCTCCTGCTGCGCGGCCTGCCGGGCGCGGGCCTCGGCGATGCTGGCCTCCTTGAGCACCCGCGCCGCCTCGGGCCGGCCGAGGTCGGCCAGGTAGGTGCCCTCGGCCTGGATGTCCTGCAGCTGGAAGGTGTCCAGCACCAGGCCCTGGCCGGTGAGCGAGGACTCGGCCTCCTCGGCGACGGCGGAGGCGAAGGCGGCGCGGTCGCGGATGATCTCCTCGATCGTCAGCCGGCCGACGATCGAGCGCAGCGCGCCGGCGAGCACCTCCGAGGTGAAGGTGTCGATGCCGCCCTGCTGGTTGAGGAAGCGCTGCGCGGCCGCGCGGATGGCGCCCTCGCTGCCGCCCACCTTGACGATCGCGACGCCTTCGAGGTCGCACTTCACGCCCTGCTTGGACACCGCGCCGCGGATGCCGACCGGGATGCGCCGGCTGGACAGGTCCATCGTGTGCAGCTTCTGCACGACCGGGAGCACGAAGACGCTGGCCCCCATGACGACCTTCTGGCCCGAGGCGTCGCGCGAGATCACGCCGTCCGCGCCGGTCACCTGGCGGCCCTGCCGGCCGGTGACGATGAAGGCCTGGTTGGGCCCGGCCACCTTGATCCGGCTGAGCACGAACAGCACGAGCACGATCGCGAGGACGACGATGCCGCCGATGGCGAGCAGCAGGGTCATGCGGGTTCTCCGAGTTCTGGGAGGGGGTCGGGCGCGGTCGAGACGACGTGGACGGCGGTCTCGCTGAGCACCTCGACCACGTAGACGGGGGTGCCGGCCGGCAGCGGGACGTCGCTGCGGGCGGCGTACTTGATGCTCTGGCCGGCCAGGCCCAGCCGGACCTCGCCGAAGCCGGCGGCCGGGATGGCCGAGACGACGACGCCCTGCGTGCCGGCCAGGTGGTGGCGGGTCAGGGTCTCGGTGGTCGGCATGTCGCGCAGCGCCCGGGACAGCCGGATCGCGCCCCAGGCCAGGGGGACGGCGAGCGCCAGCCCGACGAGGAGGGCGATGACCACCGCCCCGCCGGTCGCCAGCGTCTCCGGTAGCAGCGCGAGCGCGGCGGCACCGCCGAAGCCGACCCCGCCGAGCAGCGCCGCCACCGCCTCGAGCGAGAAGGGGCCGCCGTCGGCGTCGAACGCCAGGTGCCCGATCTCGCCGACGACGAGGGAGATCACGAGCAGGACGACGCCGATCCCGCCGACGACGAGGAAGGTGGTCGCGGCGGCGGTCACGGTCCTCCTCGATCGGCGGGTGCGGCCGCAGGATCGCAGGTCAGCAGGCCCCTGCCAACCGATTCGGGGACGGCGCCGTGCCGGTTCACCCGGGCGTGTCGGCGGCCTGGGGGAGGATCGGGGCGTGCGTCGAGAGGCCAGCGTGCTCCACCTGGACCTCGACGCCTTCTTCGCCGCCGTCGAGCAGCGGGACAAGCCCTCGCTGCGGGGCCGGCCCGTGGTCGTCGGCGGGGTGGGCGGGCGCGGCGTCGTCGCGACCGCCTCGTACGAGGCCCGCGCCTACGGCGCCCGGTCGGCGATGTCGACCGCGGAGGCCCGCCGCCGCTGCCCGCCCGGGACGGCGTTCCTCGGCGGCCGGTTCGGCGCCTACCGGGCCACCTCCGACGTCGTGATGGCGCTGCTGCGGGAGCTGTCGCCGCTGGTCGAGCCGGTGTCGATCGACGAGGCGTACGTCGACCTCGCGGCCGGCGCCGGCGCCGACCTGTCGGTGGACGGCGTCACCGCGCTGGCCCGCGGGCTGAAGGAGCGGATCGCGGCGGCGACCGGCGGGGTGACCGGCTCGGTGGGCATCGGCAGCTCGAAGCTCATGGCCAAGCTCGGGTCGGAGCTGGACAAGCCCGACGGCCTGGTCGTCGTCGCGCCCGGCACCGAGCTGGACGTGCTGCACCCGCTGCCGGTCACGACGCTGGGCGGCGTCGGGCCGGCGACCGCCGAGCGGCTGCACGCGGTCGGCGTCCGCACGGTCGGCGACCTGGCCGCCCGCTCCCTGCCCGACCTCGTCGCGCTGGCCGGCCGCGCGCACGGCACCGGGCTGTACCAGCTGGCGCGGGCCGAGGACGACCGCGCCGTCGTCCCCGACCGGGAGACCAAGTCCGTGTCGGCCGAGGAGACCTTCGAGCGGGACCTGACCGACCGGGCGGTGCTCGGCCGGGAGATCGACGCGATGGCCGCCCGCGTCGGCGGCCGGCTGCGCGCGGCCGCGTACTCCGGCCGCACGGTGACCCTCAAGCTGCGCCGCTACGACTTCACGACGCTGACCCGCTCGCAGACGCTGCCGCAGCCCACCGACGACCCGCGGCAGATCGCCGGCATCGCCCGGCGGCTGCTGGACGAGGCCGGCACGGCGGGCGGGCTGCGGCTGCTCGGTGTGGGGGTCTCGGGGCTGTCGCTGTACGTGCAGGGGGACCTGTTCGCCGAGGAGCCGGACGACGGCGACGACGCGGAGGCGGCCGTCCCCGACGCCGCGGAGCCCGAGCCCGACCTGCCCGCGGAGCGGCGCTGGTGGCCGGGGCAGGACGTCCGGCACGACGAGCTGGGCCCGGGCTGGGTGTGGGGGCGCGGCATCGGCCGGGTCACGGTGCGGTTCGAGGGGCCGCGCACCCCGCCGGGGCCGGTGCGGACCTTCCCCGCCGACGACCCGGCGCTGCGCCCGGCCGACCCGCCGGACTGGCGGGCTCCCGCCTGAACGCCGCGCGGCGCACACTGCCCCGCATGGCGCGGTGGGCCGAGGTGGCGGCGGAGGTGCCGGACCTGGCCGGCCTGGTGCGGGCGGCCTTCGCCACGTCGCCGCACGCGACGATGGCGACGCTGCGGGCCGACGGCGGGCCGCGGATCAGCGGCACCGAGGTGGAGTTCACCGCCGACGGCGAGCTGCGGATCGGCTCGATGACCGGCGCGGTGAAGGCCCGGGACCTGCTGCGCGACCCGCGGGTGGCGCTGCACAGCCCGACCGTGGACCCCGGCGAGGGCGGCACGGCCTGGCCGGGCGAGGGGAAGGTCGCCGGGCGGGCGGTGCACGAGGGGGAGGCCGACGGCGCGCACCTCTTCCGGCTCGACCTCGCCGAGGTCGTGTGGACCGGCCACACCGCCGACCGGACGGCGCTGCGCATCCTGGCCTGGCACCCCGGCCGCGGCCTCGAGGAGCACGTGCGGACCTGACCGGCCGGCCGCGGCGGCGTCCGGAGAGGATGGGCCCATGACCGAGCCGAGCGCCTGGGTGCGGATGACCGAGGCCGACCCCGGCCACTCCCCGGCCTACGTGGAGCGCTTCCGCCGGCTGGCCGCGCAGGGCACCGACATCGTCGGCGAGGCCCGGCTGGTCGACGCGATGCTGCCGCGCGGCGCGCGGGTGCTCGACGCCGGTTGCGGGCCGGGCCGGGTCGGCGGGCACCTCGCCCGCGCCGGGCACGACGTCACCGGGGTGGACGTCGACCCCGTGCTGATCGCCGCCGCCGTCGAGGACCACCCCGGGCCGCGGTGGCTGGTCGGCGACCTGGCCGAGCTCGACCTGCCCGACCGGTTCGACGCGATCGTCTGCGCCGGCAACGTCGTGACCTTCCTGGCGCCGAGCACCCGCGTGGAGGTGCTGCGCCGCTTCCGCGCGCACCTGGCGCCCGGCGGGCGGGCGGTCGTGGGCTTCGGCGCCGGCCGCGACTACGCCTTCGACGACTTCCTCGCCGACGCCGGCACGGCCGGGCTGGCGCCGTCGGTGCTGCTGTCGACCTGGCACCTGCACCCGTTCACGCCCGGCTCGGACTTCCTCGTCGCGGTCCTCGTCCCGGCCTGACGGGACGAGATCTGCACAGTCGTCGCCATCAGCGCTCGATGGCGACGACTGTGCAGATCTCGCGGAGGTCGTGTCGGGTCAGATCGCCGGGACGGCGAGGGCCAGGGTCAGCTCGAGCACCGTCCGCGGGTCGTCGAGCCGGTCGCCGAACAGCTCCCGCAGCTGCCCCATGCGGTACCGGACCGTCTGCGGGTGCACGAACAGCTCCGCCGCCACCTGCTCGCGGCGGCCCTGGTGCAGCAGCCACGAGCGCAGCGTCTCGGTGAGCTTCTCCCGCGCCGCCACGCCGACCCGGTCCAGCGGGGCCAGCACCCGGGCGCGGAGGTCGGCCAGGGCGGTGGCGTCGGCCCGCAGCACCAGCTCCGCGAGCCGCTCCTCGGTGTCCAGCGGCGCGCCGTCCTGCGGCCGCAGGCCCATCTGCAGGGCCCGCTGCGCGCGGGCGTAGGAGGTGTGCGCCTGGGCCCACGGCCGCGGCGGGCCGACGACGGCCTCCTTGCCCTGCAGCGCGGCCAGCAGCGGGGCCCGCCCGCGCCCCTCGGCGTCCGGGACCAGCAGCGTCACCCGCTCCGGGCCGGGGCCGACGTCGGGGATCTCCTCGGTGCTGACCAGGGTGCGCACGTCCAGGCCCGACAGGGCGGTCCGGGCGGAGGTCTCGGGCAGCAGGACGGCGGTGAGCGTGCGCGGCGGCAGCCACTCGGCGCGCTCGGCGGCGGCGGTCAGGTCGTGCAGCGGGCGCCCGGCGAGCAGGACGGCGGCCAGCCGCTCCAGGTGCCGGCGGCGGGCCCGGCCGGTGGAGGCCAGCTCGTCGGCGTGCCCGGCGACGCTGGAGGCCGACAGCTGGTCGATGTAGGCGAACACCAGCTCGGCGAAGCGGGCCAGGCCCTCCGGGGACAGGCCGGCGGCGACCGCCGCGCTGCTCATGTGCCGCCAGGCGACCCGGGCCCCCACCCGGTAGGCCGCCAGCAGCGCGTCCATCGACCGGCCGCTGCGGGCCTCGCCGCGACCCAGCGAGTAGGCCCCGTCCAGGGCCGGCCCGACCGGCCGGCTGGGGTCGGCCCCGCCGGTGGCCAGGGTGAGGAAGCCGCCGAGGGCCAGCTGGACGGCGCGGTCGATGGTGCGGCCCATGTCGCCGCCCAGGGCGTCGGTGTAGCTGGGCACCTCGTCGACGATCGCGGCGATGGTCGACTCCGCGACGGCGGGCAGCTGGCGGCCCAGCGCGACCGCCACGTCCGGCGGGAACGGCGATCCGTCCTCGGCCACGGCGTCCCCTCCGATCCGGCGCGGTTGTCCCCTGCGAACAAAGTACCGGCGCCGATTCACGTCAACGGCACAGGTACTTGGTCCCTTTCTTGGGAAACCTCGTGACATGACCGTGACCCAGCCGAGTCCTTCCCCGGCCCGGCCCCGGCTGACCGCGCTGCGGGACCGCGTGCTCAAGCTCGCCGAGTTCGCCACGACGCCGCTGCTGCCGTCCGACTACCTCGACCTGGTCGACCCGCTGCGCTCCGGCGCCGCGCTGCGCGGCCGGATCGAGGCGGTGCACCGCGAGACCCGGGACGCCGCGACGATCGTGATCCGCCCCGGCCGCGACTGGCGGCCGCACGTGCCGGGCCAGTACGTGCGGATCGGGATCGACGTCGACGGCGTCCGCCAGTGGCGCGCCTACTCGATCACCTCGGTGCTCGGGCGGGCCGACGGCTGCTTCACGATCACCGTCAAGGCCATCCCGGACGGGCGCGTGAGCAACCACCTGGTGCACCGGACCGAGCCCGGCACCCTGGTGCACCTGGACCAGGCCACCGGCGAGTTCGTGCTGCCGCGGCCGTGCCCGGACAAGGCGCTGTTCGTCACCGCCGGCTCCGGGATCACGCCGGTCATGGGCATCCTGCGCAACCTCGCCGACGACGAGCTCACCGACGTCGTCCTGGTGCACTCCGCGCCCACCGCCGAGGACGTCGTCTTCGGCGCCGAGCTGCGCGACCTGGCCGCCGCCGGGCGGATCCGCCTGGTCGAGCAGCACACCGACACCGCCGGGATGCTCTCCGCCGCCGACGTCGCCGCCCTGGTGCCCGACCTGGCCGAGCGCGCCACCTGGGCCTGCGGCCCGGTCGGGATGCTCGAGGCGCTGGAGGAGCACTGGGCCGGCGCCGGGCTGGCCGACCGGCTGTACACCGAGCGCTTCCGGCCCACCGTGATCGCCGCCGACGGCGAGGGCGGCACGGTCTCCTTCACCCGCAACGGCGCCACGGTCGACGCCGACGCAGCCACCCCGATCCTCGACGCCGCCGAGCAGGCCGGCGTCCTCATGCCGAGCGGCTGCCGCATGGGCATCTGCTTCGGCTGCGTGCTGCCGCTGCGCGAGGGCGCCGTCCGCGACCTGCGGACCGGCGAGGTGACCACCGCCGTCCCGGGCGACGGCGTCCTCGTCCAGACCTGCGTGAGCGCCGCCGCCGGCGCCTGCGCCATCGACCACTGAGCCGAGCCCCGGCCACCCCGACCGCACCCCGACCTGACCTGAGGAGCGGAACCTCCCGCATGACCGCCATCCAGAAGAAGTCCGACAACCCCATCGCGCACCTCACCGCCGAGGACGTCGAACTCCTCGGCAAGCAGCTGGACGCGATCCGGCAGAGCGTGCTCGACAGCCGCGGCGAGTCCGACGCCCGCTACATCCGCACGGTCATCGACGTGCACCGCAAGCTGGAGCTGGGCAGCCGCGCCGTCCTGCTCGCCTCGGGCTTCCCGCCCGCCTGGATCCTGGGCACGATCGGCCTGTCGGTCGCCAAGATCCTCGAGAACATGGAGATCGGGCACAACGTCCTGCACGGGCAGTGGGACTGGATGCGCGACCCGAAGATCCACTCCACGACGTGGGAGTGGGACATGGCCAGCCCGGCCGAGCAGTGGAAGCACTCGCACAACCAGCTGCACCACACGTACACGAACGTGATCGGCAAGGACAACGACCTGGGCTACGGCATCATGCGGGTCGACGAGGACCAGAAGTGGGGGCCGGGCTACCTGCTCCAGCCGCTGTGGAGCTTCGTCAACGCCTGCTTCTTCGAGTACGGGATCGCGGCGTACGACCTGGAGCTGGGCGCCGTCCTCGCCAAGAAGCAGACGGGGGACCCCGAGTTCCGCCGCCGCGGCAAGGCGGTGCTGCGCAAGATCGGGCGCCAGGTCCGCAAGGACTACGTCGTCCACCCGCTGCTGTCCGGGCCGAACATCGTGCCCACGCTGGCGGCCAACTTCGTCGCGAACATCGTGCGCAACCTGTGGTCGAACTCCGTGATCCTCTGCGGGCACTTCCCCGAGGGCGTCGAGACGTTCGAGAAGCGCTCGATCGACGGCGAGACCAAGGGCGAGTGGTACATCCGCCAGATGCTCGGCTCGGCCAACATCTCCGGCGGCAAGGCCATCCACCTGATGACCGGCAACCTCTCGCACCAGATCGAGCACCACCTCTTCCCCGACCTGCCGAGCAACCGGTACGCGGAGATCGCACCGAAGGTGAAGGCCCTGTTCGACGAGTACGGCCTGAACTACCACTCGGCGCCGATGTACGAGCAGGTGTACTCGGCCTGGCACAAGATCTTCCGGCTGTCGCTGCCGAACGGGTGGCTGGACAACACGACCGTGAAGAACCTGCCGCAGCAGCTGGTCAAGCTGTGGCGGATGTCGACCGGCTCGAAGGTCACCCGCCGCCGGCTGCAGCTGGCCGAGATGGCCGCCTGACGCCGCACCACCGATCCGCCGGACACCCGCGGCCCGGGACGCCCCACGTCCCGGGCCGCGGGTGTTCGATCGTCCGATGCCGCGGAACCTCGCCGCCTTCCTCGACGGCACGTGGAGCGACAGCAACGCGCACACCAACGTCGTGCAGGTCTGCAACCGGGTGCCCGACGAGGCGCCGGGGGTGCGCCAGGAGAAGTGCTACGTCCGCGGCGTCGGCACGGGGGTGTCCGACCGCCTCGTCGGCGGCGCCTTCGGCGTCGGGGTGGACGAGAACATCCGCCGCGCCTACGCCTTCCTGGCGGAGCGGTGGGCCTCCGACGACGACCGGATCTTCCTCATCGGGTACAGCCGGGGGGCGTTCACCGCGCGCAGCCTCGCCGGGATGATCGCCAAGTGCGGGCTGATCCGCGCCGAGGACCTCCCCGCCGAGGCCGTCTTCCGGCGCTACCGCGACACCTCCGCCCCGGGGCTGCGCGAGATGCAGGCCGGCGAGCGGCGGCCGCGCACCGCCGAGGACGAGCTCGTCCTCGCCTCCTCGCGGCTGGTGCGGATCCGCTTCCTGGGCGTCTTCGACACCGTCGGCGCGCTCGGCATCCCCGGGGGGCTGGGGCGCTGGCTCACCCGCCGCCGCTACCAGTTCCACGACACCAACCTGAGCGGCCTGGTGGACGTCGCCTGCCACGCGGTCGCCGTCGACGAGCACCGCGGGTGGTTCGAACCGACGATGTGGACCAGCGTGCCCGTCCCGATCCCCGGCCACCCCACCACGGTGGAGCAGCGCTGGTTCGTGGGCGGGCACACCAACGTCGGCGGCGGGGGGACGAGGGAGCCGCAGCGGCGCAACCCGCTGTCGGTCGTGACCCGCGAGTGGGTCGTCGGGCGGGCGGTCGAGGCCGGGCTGGTGGTCGACCCGCCCCGGCCGGCGCCCACCGGGGACGAGTGGCAGGGCCGGATCGACGACTGGTCCCGGGGCCTGCTCGGCCGGCTCACCGGCCTCCTGCCGGGGAACCGCACGCTGCTGCGCCCGGTCCGCGAGGCCGTCGCGGAGACCCTGGACGACGGCGTGCTGCGCCGGTGGGGGACCGGCCGGCCGCCGTACGAGCCGCGCAACCCGCACCTCGAGCCGTGGGTGCGGTCGCTGCTCTGACCGGGTGGGACCAGCTGCTGTGTGTGTGGCCCCGGCCGCGGCGCACGGGAACCCGCTGCCGCTGCTGCGCGCGGGGGACTGACACCCGAGAACGACCGAGGCCCGCAGCGATCGCACGCTGCGGGCCTAGGGTCGAGAGGGCGCCGGGGTCAGTTGGCCATGTCCACGAAGCGGCTGTAGTGGCCCTGAAAAGCGACCGTGACGTTGGCCGTCGGGCCGTTACGGTGCTTCACCAGCATGATGTCGGCCTCGCCGGCCCGCGGCGACTCCTTCTCGTACATGTCTTCTCTGTGGATCATCATCACCATATCGGCGTCCTGCTCGATCGAGCCCGATTCGCGAAGGTCGGAGAGCATCGGCTTCTTGTCCTGCCGCTGCTCGGACCCACGGTTCAGCTGCGACATCGCGATGACCGGGCACTCGATCTCCTTGGCGAGGAGCTTGAGTGCACGGGAGAACTCGGAGACCTCCTGCTGGCGGCTCTCCACCCGCTTGCCCGACGTCATCAGCTGCAGGTAGTCGATGACCACGAGCTTCAGGTCGTTCCGCTGGCGGAGACGCCGCGCCTTGGCTCGGATCTCCATCATCGTCATGTTGGGCGAGTCGTCGATGTAGAGCGGGGCGTCGGCCACCTCACCCATCCGGCGGGCCAGCTTCGACCAGTCCTCGTCCGACAGCGTGCCGGCGCGCATGTGGTGCAGCGGCACCTTGGCCTCGGCCGACAGCAGACGCATGGTGATCTCGTGCTTGCTCATCTCGAGCGAGAAGATGACCGTCGCCATGTGGTGCTTGATCGCCGCTGAACGCGCGATGTCCAGGCCCAGCGTCGAGTTGTGGGTCGGGATGAAGCTGCGGCCGGCCAGGAACAGCGAGTCGGCCGCGTCGACCTGGATGCAGCGCACCGGCACGCTCGCGATCGGGCGGACGTCGGTGATGAACCGGCTGCCCCGCGCGGTGAACGTGCGGGCCCCCCGCTCCTTGTGCAGCAGCTTCTTGCGCTCGAGGCGGAAGACCTCGTCGTCGGTGCTGAAGGTCAGCGTGTAGCAGGTCGAGGACTCCTCGCTGCGGCCCTTCACGCGCTTGGTGGTCATCCGCACCCGGTGCCCGAGGCTCGCGATCAGCTCGCGGGTGTCCTCGGCCAGCCGCCGGCTGGTGACCCCGAACTGCACGACCCCGCTGGGGGCCACGGTGCCGTCGGTGTCGAGCAGACCCGCCAGCAGTGCCCGCCGCTGGGCCACCGAGGCCCGCAGGTAGGCGACGGGGATGTGCTTGTCGCCGAGCACCCCGAGGCCGCGCAGGAGCGCCTTCACGGTGCCGTGGTCGTCCCGGCAGGCCTGGCACTGGGCGAGGCCGGACGACGGCCCGCCGCAGTCCGGGCAGGTCGCCTGGCGACCGACGCCGCCGCCGGCGCGCAGCCGCCCACCGCACGTCTTGCCACAGGTCTGCACCTGCGACGTCCGCGGCACGAACAGCTCGCCGCAGATCGGGCACGGGCGGGCGGCGACCTCGGCCTGCGGCAGCCGGAGCGAGTACCGCCGGTCGGTGCCCGTCGGCTCGGCAACGAGCCCCTCGGCCTCGATGTACACGGCGATCTCGGGGTCGGCGCTGGTGAACTGGGCCGCGGCCGAGGTGCCGTCGCCGAGCCAGACGCCCAGCGCGTACGGCGGCAGCGGCAGGTCGGCCTCGGGCAGGTCCAGCGGGGCTGCGTTGGTCACCGAGTGGTTGAGCCGGGCGTCCCGGGTCGCGCACCGGACGGTGCGGGCGATCTCCTCGGTGGTGCGCACCTCGGCGAAGGTCTGCTGGCTGCGGTACCCGTTGTAGCCGCTGCGGGCCGCCTGCGCCGACTTCCGGCTGGCGCGGGTCTCGGTGAGCCACTGGTGCTGGGCGTCGGCGACGATCACGGAGCCGTCGGAGAAGTGCACCTCATAGCAGGGCCGGCCGGTCATCACCTCGGTCGCCGCGACCACCGTCGTCGGCCGGCCGTCGGAGCCGAGCACGCGGTCGCCGATCGCGATCTCGCCCATCGTCGTCCACCCGGTCGGCGTCGCGATGGGGGTGTCGAGCGCCAGGGCCTTGCCGACACCGGGACGGGCGGCGATGACGACCATCTGACCGGCCTGGAGGCCGTTGGTGAGCTCGTCGAGGTCGCGGATTCCGGTCGGCACGCCGCGGCTGACCCCGCCGCGGCTGGCGATGGCGTCGAGCTCGTCCATCGTCGGCTGGAGGATGTCCTCGAGCCGCGAGTAGTCCTCGCTCATCCGCTTCTCGGTGACGTCGTAGATCTCCTGCTGGGCGCGGTCGACGATGTCGTCGACGTCGCCCCGCCCGCCGGCCGCGCCGTAGCCCAGCTGGACGACGCGCGTGCCGGCCTCGACCAGCCGCCGCAGCACGGCCTGCTCGGCCACGATCGCGGCGTAGTAGCCGGCGTTGGCCGCGGTGGGCGTCGAGGCGATCAGCGTGTGCAGGTAGACCGCGCCGCCCATCTTCGACAGCTGGTCGGTGCGGTTGAGCTCGGCGGCGACGGTGATCGCGTCCGCGGGCTCGCCCCGGCCGTAGAGGTCGAGGATGCAGTCGAAGATGATCTGGTGCGCCGGCCGGTAGAAGTCGGCGCTGTGCAACTGCTCGACGACGTCGGCGATCGCGTCCTTGCTCAGCAGCATCCCGCCGAGCACCGACTGCTCCGCCTGGACGTCCTGCGGCGGCTGCCGGTCGTACTCCGGCGCCGTCGCCTGCGGCCGGCTGAAGTCGTCGGCCACCGCCACGTCAGTCCTCCATCCACTCTCCGGCGCACCCCGTCACAGGCCCCGGCCGCTGAGCCGGGGCCTGGTGGGGGAAGCACCAGGACGTCGTCCACCTGTCTCGAACGCTTGTTCGAGACGTTCCTACCGGCGGCCACCGACAGTTCGGGCCGGACGGGCAGGCGAAGAGGACGTTAGGAACGGCGGACCGGTCCGTCCATCACCGCTGTGGGCCCCGTTCTGCACAACTTGTGGACAAGTCGGTGGACACAGGCGTGTCGACATGTGGAGACAGCGGGGGACGGCGACGCGCTCGGGCGCGTATCCCGCGGCTGACCAGCGCAGGGACGACACACCGGGTGTGGACGGGAGAAATCCGGGAGAACTCGCCGTGTCGTCCCCCGGCGTGTCGCCCGCCCGGCGCACCCGTCCCAGGCGCCCCACCGGCGGGTCGTCGTCCACAAGAGCCGGACGTCACGAGCGGTGTGCGGCCACGACCCGATCCGGCCGCCGGACGGTCGTGCGGCGCACAGCGCCCGTGGCACGGGTCGGGGCGCGGGGGGCGCGGCGGGGCGTGCCGCGGGCCCGGAGCGGGGCGCAGCGCCCTGTCAACGCCCCGGGAACGCCACGAGGGGCGCCGGACCGGAGTCCGACGCCCCTCGTGGGGTGCTGCGGGTGTCAGGCCGCGACGACGTCGATCGTCAGCTCGGAGGCCACCTCGGGGTGGATCCGGACGGTGACCTTGTGCTGGCCGGTCGTCTTGATGCTGCTGGGCAGCTCGATGCGACGACGGTCCAGCTCCGGGCCGCCGGCCGCGGTGACCGCGGCGGCGACGTCGGCGGTGGTGACGCGGCCGAACAGGCGGCCGCCCTCACCGGCGCGGGCCGGCACGCGGACGGTCAGGCCACCGAGGCGGCCGGCCACGGCCTGCGCCTCCTCGAGGCTGCGCACGTCGCGGGCGGCACGGGCCCGGCGGAGCGAGTCCACCTGCTTCTCGGCACCGCGGGTGGCGACGATGGCCAGCCCGCGGGGCAGGAGGTAGTTGCGGCCGTAGCCGCCCTTGACCTCGACGGTGTCGCCGGAGGACCCGAGACCGGTGACCTCCTGCGTCAGGATCAGCTTCATCGTGCTCATGGTCAGCGCGCCGTGGAGGTGTAGGGCAGCAGCGCCATCTCGCGGCTGTTCTTCACGGCCGTCGCGACGTCACGCTGGTGCTGGCTGCAGTTGCCGCTGACGCGGCGGGCACGGATCTTGCCGCGGTCGGAGATGAACTTCCGCAGCAGGGTCGTGTCCTTGTAGTCGACGTAGGTCGCCTTGTCCTTGCAGAACTGGCAGACCTTCTTCTTGGGCTTGCGCACGGGGGGCTTGGGCACTGGGTTCTCCAGGTACGACGTGGATCAGGGAATGAGGATCAGAAGGGCGGCTCGTCGGACGGGCCGGCGGGCGTCGACCACGGGTCGCTCGCGCCACCGCCGCCGCCACCGCCACCGAAACCGCCGCCACCGCCGCCGCCGAAGCCGCCGCCACCCTCGCCGCGCTGGGCCTTGGTGACCTTCGCGGTGGCGTAGCGCAGCGAGGGGCCCACCTCGTCGACCTCGAGCTCGACGACGGTGCGCTTCTCGCCCTCCTTCGTCTCGAAGGAGCGCTGCTTGAGGCGACCGGAGACGATGACCCGCGAGCCGCGGGTGAGGGACTCGGCGACGTTCTCCGCCGCCTGCCGCCACACGTTGCAGCGCAGGAAGAGCGCCTCGCCGTCCTTCCACTCCTGCGACTGACGGTCGAACGTCCGCGGGGTGGAGGCGACGGTGAAGTTGGCGACCGCGGCACCCGACGGCGTGAACCGCAGCTCCGGGTCGGAGGTCAGGTTGCCGATGACGGTGATGACGGTCTCGCCGGCCATGGTCAGTGGACCTCGGGCCGCATCAGCTTGGTGCGCAGGACCGACTCGTTGAGGTTCAGCTGCCGGTCGAGCTCGGCCACGGCCGCGGGCTCGGCGTTGATGTCGATGACGGCGTAGATGCCCTCGATCTGCTTCTTGATCTCGTAGGCGAGCCGGCGACGACCCCAGATGTCGACCTTGCCCACCGTGCCACCGGAGTTGGTGACGACGGTCAGGAACCGGTCGAGGGAGGGCGCGATCGTGCGCTCCTCCAGCTCGGGGTCGAGGATGACCATCAGTTCGTAGTTGCGCATGGAGAAACCCCACCTCCTCTGGTCTCGGCGGCTGCAGTGCATCTGCAGCAGGAGGGTCGTACATGCGTCGCGCGCCCCCACCGCCGGACGACGGCCGGGAACGCGCCACCGCACAGGCTACCAGTGCGGTCGTTCGCGCTCCCCGGGCGTCCACAGGCGGACGCACGACGGCCGCCGCCCCCGGCGGGGACGGCGGCCGGCGACGAGGTGCTCAGCGGGAGCGGTGCGACCCGCCGCTGCGGGTGGCCAGCTGGGTGCGGACCAGCGCGGCGGCGGCCGCGACCAGCGCGACGACCGCCACGAGGGCGGGCAGCGGGAGGGTGTCGCCGGGCGTGCCGGCGGGGCCGGCGCTGGTCGCGCTCTCCTCGTCCAGGGCGGCGTCCCCGAGGCCGGAGAGCTGCCCGAACACCGGCACCGCGGCGCCGTCGTACCCGCCGGCACCGCCGGAGCCGTTCGCCGCCCCGCCGCCGGGCACCGCGCTGGCGCCCGAGCCGGGCGTGAACCGGCTGAGGTCCAGCGCACCGGCGCCGCCGCCGGTGGGCGACATGTCCGCGGCCCCCAGCCCGGTGTCGTAGGCGTAGGGCGAGCCGTCGACGCCGGACGCGGCCGGCGCCTGCGGCACCACCGGCTGCTCCGGGGCGGGGGCCTCGCCCTGCGGCAGCACCTGGGGGAGCACCTGGCCCAGGCCCGGCAGGCTCGGGACGTCGATGGTCGGCAGCTGCGGCAGGTTCACCGACGGCAGGTTCGGCAGCGGGATCAGCGTGTTCACGATGAACGGCGTCGGGACGCCGATGGTCACCGTGGTCTGCGTGCCGTTGTAGGTGACGACCTGGCTCTGCGGCAGCGCGGCCAGCGCCCGGCTGGTGACCGTGTCCAGCAGCGACCCGACGACCGAGGCGTCCGGGACGCTGACCCGGTAGGTGTAGGTGATCCAGCACGGGCCGATGCAGTTGTCGTCGAACCGCTCCTCCACCGACTGGCCGCGCTGCAGCGGGTGGTCGCCGGAGGGCAGCCGCAACGCGACGTCGGTGTGCACTCGCACCGTCACCAGCGACGGCAGCAGGCCCCCGCCGCCCACCTGCAGCGTCTTGTCCTCGATCAGGTTCGTGAAGCGCACCGTGTCGCCCGGGTCGACGCTCACCAGCGGCGGCGTCAGGTCCCGGATGTCGACCGGCACGGTGTCCGCCGCGCTCGCGGACGGGGCGGCCAGGACCGACCCGGCCAGGATTGCCAGCCAGAGCAGCACCGCTCCGGCGAGCCCCCGCCGCGCGCTGCGTCGGATCCGCCCCGTCGCCATCCCTGCACACCCTCCGTCGAGCTACTGGGGAGTAACCCCCGTCACGGTGCAGGAACGATGATGTGTGTCCCGGGTTACGGCCAAACCTGTCATCGGCCGGAACTACTGTCGCCGACGTGGCCTCCCACCCGATCGGCGTACACGTCGGCCCCGGCCTGACCGAGGACGACCAGCTGCTGGACGGCGGGCCGGTCGCCCGCGCGGCGGAGATGGACGCCGACGGCGTCCAGGTCTTCCTGGCCGACCCGCAGGGCTGGAAGGCGCCGAAGCCGCGGCCCGACGCAGAGGCCCTGCGCGACGGCGGCGTCACCGTCGTCGTGCACGCCCCCTACGTGCTCAACGTGGCCACGACCAACAACCGGATCCGGATCCCCAGCCGCAAGCTGCTCGGCCAGCACGCGCAGGCCGCGGCGGCCGTCGGCGCGCTCGGCCTGGTGGTGCACGGCGGGCACGTGCTCGCCCAGGACGACCCGGCCACCGGCGTGGACAACTGGCGCAAGACGTTCACCCGCCAGGCCGAGACCGGCGGCTTCGCCGTCCCGCTGCTCATCGAGAACACCGCCGGCGGCGGCAACGCGATGGCCCGCGACCTCGACGCCCTGGCCCGGCTGTGGGAGGCGGTCGGCGAGTTCGGCGCCGGGTTCGTGCTCGACACCTGCCACGCGTGGGCGGCCGGCTGGGACCTGGAGACGGCGGTGGACGACGTCCGCGCCATCACCGGCCGGATCGACGTCGTCCACCTGAACAACAGCCGCGACCCCGCCGGCTCCAGCCGCGACCGCCACGCGCCGCTGGTCGGCGGCGAGATCCCGACCGAGGTCCTGCTGGCCGTGGCCCGCGCCGCGGACGCCGCGATCGTGCTGGAGACCCCGGGCGACGCGGCCGCCCACGCGGAGGAGGTGGCGCTGGTCAGGTCGGCGATCGGCTGAGCCGGGGTGTCGGCCGGTGGGCCGGCAGGGTGAACCGGTCCGGGGCGTGGTCCAGCACCCCGCCGGCCGGGTCGTCGACGCCGGGCCAGCTCGTCCGGACGACGTCGTGGTCGGGCCGCCAGACCTCCCGGACGACCAGGGCGATCAGCAGCACCACGGCGACGTCCCGGGCCACGACGACGATCCAGAACCACTCCTCGTCGATGCCGCGGTTGGCGGTGCCGAGGTACCAGAGCAGCGTGACCACCCAGACCAGCGCCTCGACCGCCTGCCACAGCAGCAGCGAGCGCCAGCGCGGCCGGGCCAGCACCGCGAGCGGCAGCAGCCACAGCGAGAACTGCGGGCTCCACACCTTGTTCAACAGCAGGAAGCCGGCCACCAAAAGGAACGCCACCTGCGCCACCCGGGGCCGCACCGGCGCCGCCAGCGTCAGCCAGGCCACCCCCAGCCCGTAGGCCAGCAGCAGCACGGCGATGACCGCGTTGAGCACCGACGGCGTCTCGCCCTCGGCGAGCGGTCCGTCGAACGCCCGCCCGTCGGTGAGCGTGAGGACGAGGTTCCACAGCGTCTCGGGGTTGGCCGGCCGGCTGCGGCTGAAGGTGAAGAACGTCGCCCAGTTGTCGAACGCCAGCACCGCCACCGGCACGTTGACCGCCAGCCAGGCGACGACGGCCGCGGCGGCGGTGCGCAGCCAGGTGCGCCACCGCCCGGCCCGCAGGCACAGCAGCAGCAGGGCGCCGAGCACCAGCAGCGGGTAGAACTTCGCGGCCACCGCCAGCCCCAGCAGCACCCCGGCGAGGACCTCCCGCTGCCGCGCCCAGGCCCACATGCCCAGCCCGGTGAGCGCGACGGCGAGCAGGTCCCAGTTGGTGAACGCGTGCACCAGCAGGAGCGGGGAGAGCGCGAACATCGCGGTGTCCCACGGCCGGCGCCCGGCCAGCGCCATCACGGTGCGGGTGGCCACCAGCGCCAGCAGCGACAGCAGCAGGCACGTCACCACGTAGTAGGCCTGCACGTCGGGCACGGTGGGCAGCCAGCCGTCCGGGCCGGAGAGCTCGCCGTAGGCGCGGGCCAGCCCGGCGGCGACGGCCATCAGCCCGCCGGTCAGTACCGGGTACTCGACCGCGGAGTCCAGGTAGGGGACGGCGCCCTCGTCGAGGCCGTGCACGCCCCACAGCGGGACGGCGTCGTTGTAGCAGAAGTGCGTGTACTGGACGTGCCCCTGCCAGTTGCCCGAGGAGCAGGGCGCCTGCTTGGTCCAGGCCACGGCGAGCACGGTCGTGGCGAACAGCAGGCAGATCCGCAGCGGCGTCCAGAACAGCGCGCGGCCGGTCACCGCGTGCCGGCCCCACGGGCCGCCGACGGCCTCGCTGGCCTGGGCGGCGATCGGGTCGGTCCAGGTCGGCACCACCCGGTCCGGACCCGGCGGGAGGGTGGCCGCCGCGGGCCCCCCGGACGGCACGGACCCCCCGGCAGCGGAGCTGTCCGGAGGGTCCGTGGGGTGCGCGCCGGTCACGGCGCCAGTCTGCCCCGGCCTCAGCCGCCGCCGGGCGCGGCCTGCTGCGGGTTGCCCGGGCCGCCGCCCTGCCCGCCGCCGGGCGCCTGGGTGCCCTGCTGGTTCCCGGGGACGGGCAGCAGCGGGGTCGGGGTCGGCGTGGGCGTCGGGGTGGGGGTCGGCGTCGGCGTGGGGGTCGGCGTCGGGGTCGGCGTGGGCGTGTCCTCCGGCTCCTCGACCGTGGTGGTGGGCGCCGACTGCGTCGTCTGTGGGGCCTGCGACGTCTGCGGGGCCTCCTCGGTCGCCGGCGGCCCGTTCCGGTCGGCGTCGATCACCGGCTCGTCGGGCAGCGGCTCCTCCGGCGTGCCGGCCAGGACGGTGTCCATGAACTGCTGCCAGATGGCCCCCGGCAGCCCGGAGCCGTAGATGATCGAGCCCGCGGCGTTGACGATCGGGTCGCGGGCGTCGGTGCCCATCCACACCGCCGTCGACAGCGACGGGGTGTAGCCGACCATCCAGGCGTCGGAGTTGTCCGTGGCGTTGAGCCCCTGGGTACCGGTCTTGCTGGCCACCGGGCGGTCCCCGTCCAGGGAGCGACGGGAGTAGTCCGCCACGCCCTCGAGCGCGTACGTCGTGTCGTTGGCGACGTCGGTCGGGATCACCTGCTCGCCGGGGTCGCCGCCGTACTCGAGCAGCGTCGCGCCGGAGGTGTCGGTCACCCGCGAGACGAAGTACGGGCTGCGCTCGATGCCGCCGGCGGCCAGCGTGGCGAAGCCGTGCGCCTGGTCGATGGGGCGCATCTCGTACTCGCCGATGCCGATCGCCGACCCGGTGAAGCCGTCGGCGTTGGCCAGCGTCGTCTGGCCCTCCAGGAACCCGCCCTGCCAGGTCTCCGGCAGGCCGGTGGCGGCCAGCGCCGTGCCGCGCACCTCGTCGGGCCCGACCTCGTAGGCCAGCCCGTAGAACGTGGTGTTCAGCGACCGGGTCATCGCCTCGACGAGGGTGCAGTTCCCGCACGAGGCGCCGCCGGAGTTGCGCACCGGGGCCTCGCGGTCGGGGAACGTCTGCGGCGAGGAGCCGTCGCGGCGCGACTGCACCCCGATGCCCTGCTCCAGCGCCGTGGCCAGCACGTAGGGCTTCATCGAGGAGCCGGGCTGGCGCTGGGACTGGGCGTAGTCGGTGCCGGTGCCGTTCGGCCCGCCGTAGTAGGCCTGGACGGCGCCGGTGCGCGGGTCGATGGCGACCAGGGCCTGCCGCAGGTTCTCCGGCTCGCCCTGCATCACGTCGGTGACCGCGGCGACCGCCGCGTCCTGCGCGGGCTTGGAGATCGTGGTGGTGATCCGCAGGCCGCCGGCGTAGATCTGCTGGTCGGTGTAGCCCTTGGCGCGCAGCTCGGCGAGCGCCTGCTGCACGATCAGGCCCTCGGGCCCGCCCGGGATGCGCAGGCTGCTGTCGGTGCGCGGCAGGACCGGCGGGAACACCGCGGCGGCGCGCTGCTCGGCGGTGACCCAGCCCTCCTCCTCCATGGTGTCCATCACCCGCTCCCAGCGGCTGAGCGCGCCCTCGGGGTTGACCTCGGGGTCGTTGTTGGAGGGGTTGCGGATCAGGACGGCGAGGGCGGCGCCCTGCTCGGCGGTCAGCGCGCTGGCCGGGACGCCGAAGAAGGTGGTGGCCGCGGCCTCGATGCCGTAGGCGCCGCGGCCGAAGTAGATGGTGTTGAGGTAGTTCTCGAGGATCTCGTCCTTCGAGTACTCGTTGTCCAGCTTGATGGCCAGGAAGAGCTCCTGGAACTTGCGGCTGAACGTCTGCTCCGTCGACAGGAAGGCGTTCTTGACGTACTGCTGGGTGATCGTCGACCCGCCCTGCGTCGAGCCGCCGGTGACGTTGTTCCAGGCCGCGCGGACGATGCCGGTGAACGAGATGCCGGGGTCGGAGTAGAAGTTGCGGTTCTCCGCCGCGAGGATCGCGTTGCGGGCCGGCTCCGACACCTGGTCGAGCGGGACGTTGGTGCGGTTCTCGTCGCCGAGGCGGGCCATCTCGGTCGTGCCGTCGGCGTAGTAGACGACCGTCGTCTGCGCGTTCTGCACGCTGCTCGGGTCGGGCACCTCCGTCGTCGCGTAGACGACGCCGACGAAGACGGCGAGCAGCACGAACATCCCGGCGACGACGCCGGCGAGGATCTTCAGCCGGCGACGGCGACGCTGCTTCTTGGTGCGGACGGACTTGCCCCGGCCGCCGCGGCCGTTGCCGCCCGCGGACGGCCGCCCGCCGCCCGGGCCCTTGCCCGGCGGGCGGTTGCCGCCGGAGCCCGATGCGCCGGCGCGGGACGCCGTGGTCCGTCCCCGGCCCGCGCCCGAGCGGGCGGGGGGAGGCCGACGGACCGAGCCGGCCCCCGGGCCGACCGGCGACGTCTCGTCGTGGGAGGGCACGAGCGAGCCCCTTCCTGACAGTCGAGTGGGACGGGACGAGTTCGTCCCGCTACCCAGAGTGGCGTGTTCAGCTGTGCGAGCGGGGGAGGACCCGCCTCATCGCGACGCGTGTCACGCGCCGTCCCTGTACAACGACGCACGCGACCGCAGGGTGTTCCCCGACGTGAGCGGTACTACTCCGTGGCCGCCCGCCGGCGGCTGCGGCGCGGCTGGCGGCCGGGCTCCGGTTCGGCGCCCAGCACGTAGGAGCAGTCCAGGTGGTTCCACCCGCACGCGCGGCACACCTCGACCTCGTAGACGGAGAACTCCTCCTGCATGGCGTCCATCCGCACCAGTTCCGCGTGCGTCTTGGCCTGCCCCGACACGTGGCCGAGCGCGTCCCCGTAGACGTAGCTCACCGTCGTCAGCCGCTGCCCCCGGCAGACCGGGCACGGCTGCTCGGTCGGGTCGCCGTGGTACCGGGCCGCGCGGGTCAGGTACGGGCTGGCGTCACAGACCTCGTACAGGCTGGTGCGGCCCGCGTGCACGGCGGCCAGGACGGCTCGCCGCTGCAGCGAGTAGTCCACGACGGAACGTCGTCCGGGCACCGGGCCAGGGTACGCACCCGGCGCTGCCGGGGGGCGGTCGTGCGAACCGCCGCCCCACGCGCCCGCGGGTGGCACGGCGCGCCACTCCCGGGTGACGACCTGTTGCCCTTGGGTTCACCTGCCGATGTATCGTCTCGATACATCGACCGGCAGAGGGCTGGGGAGGCGGAGTGCTCGAGTTCGCCATCCTCGGCCTGCTGCAACAGTCGCCGATGCACGGGTACGAGCTGCGCAAGCAGCTCAACCAGGTGCTCGGCGGCCTGCGCAGCATCTCCTACGGCTCGCTGTACCCCGCGCTGAAGCGGCTCCACGCCGCCGGGTTCGTCACCACTGCCGAGCCCGGTCCGCGCGAGCTGCTCCCGGCCGATGCACCGGCGCTCACCGGGCGTCGCGGGAAGGTGGTCTACACGATCACCGCGGAAGGCAAGGAACGCTTCCAGGAGCTGGTCAGCCAGGCCGGCCCGGAGGCGTACGACGACGGGGGGCACTTCGGCGTCCACCTCGCCTTCTTCCGGCACACCGCCGCGGACGTGCGGCTGCGGATCCTCGAGGGCCGCAGGCGGACGGTCGAGCGGCAGCGCGAGGGGCTCCGGTCCTCCCTGGCCCGGACCCGCGAGCGCTTCGACCGCTACACGCTGGAGCTGCAGCGGCACGGGCTCGAGTCGGTGGACCGGGAGGTCCGCTGGCTGTCCGAGCTCATCGACCGGGAGCGCACCGACAGCGAGCTGACAGACAGGGAGCAGCGGGACACCGCGACCGGCGAGGACGGTCGCGCGCACTGACCCGGTGCTCGGGGCGGGTTCCCGCCCCGCACAACGAGGGACCTGCGGGTCCGACGGAGGAAGGAAGCCCATGGGAGCCGTCAAGGTCGCCATCGTCGGCGTCGGCAACTGCGCCGCGTCGCTGGTGCAGGGCGTGCACTACTACCGGGACGCCGACGCGAACGGCTCGGTCCCCGGTCTGATGCACGTCCGCTTCGGTGAGTACCACGTCTCCGACGTGCAGTTCGTCGCCGCGTTCGACGTGGACGCGAAGAAGGTCGGTCGCGACCTCTCCGAGGCCATCGTCGCCAGCGAGAACAACACCATCAAGATCTGCGACGTGCCGCCGCTCGGCGTCCCCGTGCAGCGCGGCACCACCCTCGACGGTCTGGGCCGGTACTACCGGGAGACCATCGAGGAGTCCGACGAGCAGCCGGTCGACGTCGTCGCCGCCCTGCGCGAGTCCGGCGCCGACGTGCTCGTCTGCTACCTGCCCGTCGGCTCGCAGCAGGCCGCCGAGTTCTACGCGCAGGCCGCCCTGGACGCCGGCGTGGCGTTCGTCAACGCGCTCCCGGTGTTCATCGCCGGCACCAAGGAGTGGGCGGACAAGTTCACCGCCGCCGGGGTGCCGATCGTCGGCGACGACATCAAGAGCCAGGTCGGCGCGACCATCACCCACCGGGTGCTGGCCAAGCTGTTCGAGGACCGCGGCGTCCAGCTCGACCGGACGATGCAGCTCAACGTCGGCGGCAACATGGACTTCAAGAACATGCTCGAGCGCGAGCGCCTGGAGTCCAAGAAGATCTCCAAGACCCAGGCCGTCACCAGCCAGGTCGACCGGGACATGGGCAAGGACAACGTGCACATCGGCCCGTCGGACCACGTGCCGTGGCTGACCGACCGCAAGTGGGCCTACGTCCGGCTCGAGGGCCGCGCGTTCGGCGACGTCCCGCTGAACCTGGAGTACAAGCTCGAGGTCTGGGACTCCCCGAACTCGGCCGGCATCATCATCGACGCGGTCCGCGCGGCGAAGATCGCCAAGGACCGCGGCATCGGCGGCCCGATCCTGTCGGCGTCGTCGTACTTCATGAAGTCGCCGCCGGTGCAGTACAGCGACAGCGAGGCGCGTGACGCCGTCGAGGCGTTCATCCGCGGTGAGGTCGAGCGCTAGGCGCCACCGACCGACGGCAGGGCCCGTCCCCCTCACCGGGGGGCGGGCCCTGTCGCGTGTGCGGCGCTGGTCGGGCCCGTGTGCTGCCTACGCTGGCCGCATGCCGCCGCGCCGCCGTCCCCTGCTGCTGGCCGCGGGGCTGGTGGCGGCGCTGCTGGCCGGCTGCTCCGGTGGCGGGGACGAGCGGCAGCCCGGGGACCCGGTCACCGAGGCCGAGGCCGACCTCCTGGCCGGGCTGCTGGCCCGCAACGCCGAGGAGGGCGGCGCGGACTTCGTCGTGACGGCGCCGTTCGGCGAGGACGGCCTGCTGACGCTGACCGGCGAGGTCGACTACGCCGACGCGGTCGGGCGCGCGCAGGCGGTCACCAGCTCCGGCGACGCGGACGACGAGGTCCGGACCGTGTTCTTCACCGCCGACGCGCTCTGGTTCGGCGACGTGCCCGGCCTGGCCGAGGCGCTGACCGCCGCGGGGCTGCCCCCGGCGGGCTACCTGCGCCGGCCCGCGGCCGCCGAGGGGGACGACGAGGGCAGCGCGCCGCTGGCCGACGTCCTGGTGCGGCTGGTGCTCAACCTCGCGGCCGCCGAGGACGACGACCCGGCGGCCTTCCGCGGCGGCGAGTACACGTGGGAGGGCCAGCGCTCCATCGACGGCAGGCTGAGCACGGTCTTCGGCTCGCCGGCCGGCTGGACGGTGGCCGTGGACAGCGCGGACGACCTGCTGGTGCAGTACGCGACGGAGCTGCCGGGCCAGGCCTCGGCGGTGACGGTCTCGCTGGCCGACCACGGGCCGCGCGACATCGCCCCGCCCGCGGCCGAGGAGACGGTGGACGGCGCGGCGCACCCGGAGCTGCTGTCCGCCGTCGGGCTGTAGGACCGCGCCCGCTCCGCGCGATGGTCCGGGGGCCCGTTCCGGGCCCGGCTGCACCCATGGTCCGGGGGCCTGTTCCGGGCCCGGCTGCACCCATAGTCCGGGGGCCCGTTCCGGGCCCGGACGTGCGGGAAGGGGCGGCCTCTTCCCCAGACCGCCCCTTCCCGACGTCCTTCCTACCAGATGACGGCCGCGCGCGCTCGTCCCCGGCGGAAGTCGGTCGGGGGAGTCAGTTGGCGGAGGGGTCGGCCGGCGCGGTGGAGAGCACGGCCAGCCGGCCGCTCTGCCGGCCCATGACGCGGCGCCACAGCTCCGGCCCCGCGAACCCGCTCAGCACGTCGTCCCCGGAGCCCTGCACGCAGGCCCAGGCGCCCTCGGCGACCTCGCCGGCGAGCTGACCGGGAGACCAGCCGGCGTACCCGGCGAACACCCGCAGCCCGGTCACCAGGCCCTCGACCTCGACCGGGTCGGCGTCGAGGTCGACCAGGCACACCTCGCCGGCCACCCGGCGCAGGCCGCACTCCTCGTCCAGCGGCCCGGGCGGGCTGGTCGCCAGGCACAGCGCGGTGTCGGTCTCGCAGGGGCCGCCCACGTGGAACACGCCGGGGTCGACGGCGAGGTCGCACCAGCCGGGCAGCACGTCGCGGATCTCGACCTGGCTGGGCCGGCCGAGGACGACGCCGAGCGTGCCCGTCGCGTTGTGGTCGAGCACGTAGACCACGGTGCCGGCGAAGGTGGGGTCCGTCAGCGACGGCATCGCGACCAGCAGCGAGCCGGGGCGCACGTCCTCGACCGAGCCGGTCGACAGCGGGGGCACCGCATCGGGGCGGCGCCGACCGGTGGCGGGCCGCGCGGGCGGTCCGAAGTCGGGGTCGGGCGAGGAGGTCATCGGGTCTCAGTGTGCCCCACCGGGGAGCGGCGTGACTGATCGAGGCGCGCGGTGGCGGGACGGCGGCGCGTGGGTGACTGCGCGACACCGGCGCCGACCTAGGGTGACCGCGTGCAGCAGGCGCCGAGCCGGGTCCGGCAGCTGGTCGGCCGCCCGGACTTCCGCCGCCTGCTCGGCACCCGGCTGCTGTCCCAGTTCGGGGACGGCGTCTTCCAGGCCGCGCTGGCCGGCACGGTGCTGTTCAACCCGCAGCGGGCCGCCGACCCGGCCGACGTCGCCGCCTCGTTCGCCGTCCTGCTGCTGCCGTACTCGCTGGTGGGGCCGTTCGCCGGGGTGTGGCTTGACCGGTGGAGCCGCCGCCAGGTGCTGCTGCTGGCCAACCTGGTGCGCGCGGTGATCGTGCTGGTCACGGCGGGGCTGATCGCGGGTGGCGTGGCCGGGCTGCCGTTCTACGTCACCGGCCTGCTGGTGTTCGGTGTCAACCGCTTCCTCCTCGCGGCACTGTCGGCCGGACTGCCGCACACGATCGAGGAGCGCTGGCTGGTGTCGGCCAACGCCCTGTCCACGACGGCCGGCACGGCGGCGTCGGTCGTGGGCGGCGGGGCCGCCGTCGGGATCGCCGCGGTCGCGGGCTCCGGCGACGCGGCCTACGCCGCCGTGGCCGCGGCGGCCGCGCTGCCGTACGTGGCGGCGGCGCTGGTGGCCGGGGGGTTCGCCCGTGCCCACCTCGGCCCCGACCACGCCCTGGGCGCCGCGCGGCTGGCCGCGGGCGACGTGCTGCGCGGCATGGTGGACGGCGCCCGGCACGTCCTGGCCATCCCGCCGGCGGCGGCCGCGCTGGCCGCGATGGCCGTCCACCGGGTCGGGTTCGGCTTCGTGACGCTGATGACGCTCCTGCTGTACCGGAACACGTTCGAGGCGTGGGGGCCGCTGCTGCCCACCGGGCTGGCCGGCGCCGGGCAGGTGCTGACGTTCGGCGCGGCCGGGGCGCTGCTGGCCGCCGCGGTGACCCCGCGGGTGGTCCGCCGGATCGGCAAGCCGTGGTGGATCGTCGTGCTGCTCGTCGTCGGCGGGATCGGCCAGGTGGCGCTGGGCCTGCCGTTCGTGCCGCCCGCCGCCGTCGCCGGGGGCTTCGTGCTCGGCTTCGTCGGGCAGGGCGTGAAGATCTGCGTGGACACGACGCTGCAGGAGACCGTGGACGACGACCACCGCGGCCGCGTCTTCTCCGTCTACGACACGCTGTTCAACATCACGTTCGTGGCGGCGGTCGCGGCGGCGGCCTTCCTGCTGCCGCCGTCCGGGGTGTCCTCGGGCGTCGTCCTCGCCGTCGGCGCCGGCTACCTCCTGGCCGCCGCGGCCCATGCGGAGTGCGCCCGGCGAGGTCTCCTGCGCTCTCACACTCCGGTCAGCTGAGCACGGCTGCGATCTCGCGGCCGCACTCCACCGGCTCGCTGCGGAGCCGGCGCGCCGGGCACCGCAGGAGCAGCAGCCCGGCTGGCTGGAGGGCGTTCTGCAAGGACGAGGTCGCTCGTCCAGTCCTCGGCGGAGAGGTGGGACGCCGGGACGTCCGCCTCGACGGCGACGCCGTGCGCCCGCCAGAGCGCGACAGGGGCGAGGTCTCCTGCGCTCTGACACTCCACTCAGGCGCGGGCGGCCCACCAGCGGCGGAGCTCGGCCTCGGCCTCGTCGCGGTCCAGCGGGCCGCGCTCGAGCCGCAGGTCCTTGAGGTGGCGCCACGCCTCGCCGACCTCCCGGCCCGGCGGCAGCCCGAGGATCTCCATGATCGCGTTGCCGTCGAGGTCCGGGCGCACCCGCGCGAGGTCCTCCGCGGCCGACAGCTCCGCGATCCGCTGCTCCAGCGAGTCGTAGGTCGCCGCCAGGGCCGCCGCCCGCCGCCGGTTCCGCGTCGTGCAGTCCGAGCGCACCAGCGTGTGCAGGCGGGGGAGCAGGTCGCCGGCGTCGGTGACGTAGCGGCGCACCGCGGAGTCGGTCCACTCGCCGCGGCCGTAGCCGTGGAAGCGCAGGTGCAGGAAGGTCAGCCGGGAGACGGCCTCGATCACGTCCTTGGGGTAGCGCAGCGCCGTCAGCCGCTTGCGCACCAGCTTGGCGCCGACCACCTCGTGGTGGTGGAAGGAGACCCGCCCGCGCGCCTCGTGCCGGCGGGTGGCCGGCTTGCCGATGTCGTGCAGCAGCGCGGCGAGGCGGAGTACGAGGTCCGGGCTCTCCACGTCGGCACCGGCCGCCGCCAGCTCCTTCTCCCGCGCGATCGCCTGGTCGAGCACCGTCAGCGAGTGGGCGTAGACGTCCTTGTGCTGGTGGTGCTCGTCGATCTCCATCCGCAGCGCGGCGAGCTCGGGCAGGACGACGGCCGCCAGCCCCGTGTCCACGAACAGCTCCAGCGCCGCCCGCGGCGCGTCCTGCAACAGGGTCTTCGACAGCTCGGCCTGCACCCGCTCGGCGGTGATCCGGCCCAGCTCGCCGGCCATCCCGGTCATCGCCGTCACGACCTCGTCGTCGGGCGCGAGGCCCAGCTGCGCGACGAAGCGCACCGCCCGCAGCATCCGCAGCGGGTCGTCGGCGAAGGAGTCGCCGGCGGCCCCGGGGGTCCGCAGCCGCCGGGCCAGCAGGTCGCCCAGCCCGCCGAAGGGGTCGGTCACCGTGCGGTCGGGGCCCAGCGAGACCGCCATGGCGTTGACCGTGAAGTCCCGGCGGGCCAGGTCGTCGGCGAGCGACGTCCCCCAGGCGACCTCCGGGTTGCGGGACTCGCGGTCGTACCGGTCCGCGCGGAAGGTGGTGATCTCCAGGCGGACGCCGCGGACCTCCGCGCCGACCGTCCCGAACGCGATGCCCTGGTTCCACGTGGAACCCGCCCACCCGCGGAGCAGCTCCAGCGTCTGCTCCGGCCGGGCGTCGGTGGTGACGTCGAGGTCCCCCGGGACGGTGCCGGTCGCCGGCCCACCCGCGCCCGAGCCCGCGGCCAGCAGCGCGTCCCGCACCGAGCCACCCACGAGGTGGGCCTGGAACCCGGCCGCGGCGAAGCGCTCGCCCAGCTCCGCCAGCACCGGCGAGACGTCGACGAGCTCCCGCACCGTCTGCTGGACAGCGGGCGGCACGGCCTCGGCGGGCGGGCGACGCGGGGGCGGGGCGGACACGACGAGCCAGGGTAGTGCCGCCGGTCGCGCTACCCTCCTGGCATGGCTGGGACGGGCGCGCGCGGACGCCCCGGCCGCCGGTTGCGCCGGGTCGACGAGACCTCCGCCGGGGGCCTGGTGGTGGCCGATGACGGGGTGACCGGGCCCCGTGCTGCCCTGATCGGCCGCACCGACCGGCGCGGCCGCCTGCTCTGGTCGCTGCCCAAGGGGCACATCGAGGAGGGCGAGACCCCCGAGGACACCGCCGTCCGCGAGGTCGCCGAGGAGACCGGGATCATCGGCGAGGTGCTCGCCCCGCTCGGGATCATCGACTTCTGGTTCGTGGCGGACGGACGACGGGTGCACAAGACGGTCCACCACTTCCTGCTCCGCGCCATCGGCGGCGCGCTGTCCGACGCCGACGTCGAGGTGACCGAGGTGGCGTGGGTCCCACTCGAGGAGCTGAGCGAACGGCTGGCCTACGCCGACGAGCGGGCCCTGGTCGAGCGCGCGCCGGCGCTGCTCGCCGACAGCGCGTGAGCCGCGGCCCCGACTCTCCGCACGGGCACGGCACCGGACGCCGGGGCGGTCGTCCCGGCCGTTCGGCGCTGCTGCGGCTGCTGCTCGCGGTCCTGCTGGCGCTGCCGCTGCTCGCCGGCGTCGCGCTGGTCCCGTCGTCCCCGGCCGCCGCCGCGCCGGGGGACGAGGCCCCCGAGGACGACCCGACGGGGGACCCGGAGCGCCCGGTGCGCATCGAGGTCACCCGGATGGACCCGGCCACGGTCGCGCCCGGCGGGGCGATCACGCTCAGCGGCACGCTGACCAACACCGGCGAGGACGACCTCACCGGGCTGACCGTGCGGCTCCAGCGCGGCGAGCCGCTGCGCACCCGCGGCGACCTGCTGGCCGCCGACACCGACCCCGGGGCGACCCCGGTCGCGGCGGCGTTCCTGCCCATCGCCGGCACGCTGGCCGCCGGCGAGTCGCTGCCGTTCTCCTACACGACCACCACGGCCGACCTGCAGCTCACCGAGGACGGCGTCTACCCCGTCCTGCTCAACCTCAACGGCGTCACCTCCGACGGCGAGGAGAGCCGGGTGGGGGAGGTCGACACCTACGTCGTCCAGCTGGCCGCCCCGCCGGTGGGCAGCACCGGGGTCGCGTGGCTGTGGCCGCTGACCGAGCCGACCCACCGCGACGCCGCCGGCCGGTTCGCCGACGACGACCTCGCCGACGCCGTCGCCTCCGACGGCCGGCTGGACCGGATGCTGACCACCCTCGAGCGGCTCCCCGAGGCCGCGCCGACCGGCGGCCAGCCGCAGCCGGTGGCCAGGGTGACCCTCGCCGTCGACCCGGCGCTGCTGGAGGCGCTGGCCGAGATGGCCGAGGGCCCCTACGACGTCGCGGGCGAGGAGGACGCCGGGCAGGGCACGGAGGCGGCCGCGGCCTTCCTCGAGCGGCTGCGCACCCTCGCCCGCGTCCACCCCGTCGTGGCGCTGCCCTACGGGGACGCCGACGTCGACGCGCTCACCACCGCCGGCCTGCCCGCGGTCGCCGCGCGCACCCTGCCGGGCACCGGGACCGCCGCCGCCGTCCCCGCCGCGCCCGAGGAGGGCGGCCCGCCGGTCGACCAGGCCGGGGCGGGCGCCCGCATCGTGCGCGACGTGCTCGGGGTGGAGTCGCGCACGGACCTCGTGTGGGCGGCCGGTGGCACCGTGCACGGCCAGACCCTCGGCCTGCTCCGCGACGGGGAGATCTCCTCCGTCGTCGTGAGCTCGGCCGGGCTGGCCGACGGCGGGGAGGCCGTGGGGCTGGGCTCCGGCGGCGCCGCGGCCCGCACGACGCTGGCCGAGGGCAGCGAGGGTCTGGTGGCCGACGCCGAGCTGGGCGCCCTGGTGGGGGACGCCGACGCCGCCGCCGGGGGCGTCCGCCTGGCCGGCCAGCGGTACGTCGCCGAGCTGGCGCTGCTCGCCCGCCAGGCCGGCGGGGACCCGGTCGCGCCGCGCACCGTCCTGGTCGCCCCGCCGCGGGAACTGGACGCCGACCCCGACGGCCTGGCCGCGATGATCGCCTCGACCTCCCAGGTGCCGGGGGTGCGGTCGGTCGTCGTCGACGAGCTGCTCACCGGGCCCACCGCGCAGACCGGCGGGCTCACCCCGCCCGCGGACCCGGCGGGCCTGGACCCGGCCGTCCTCGCCGACGTCCAGGCGGCCGTCGGCGTCCGGGACGACCTGGCCGGCGCCGTGGTCGGCGACCCCGCGGCCGCGCTGGCGCCCTACGACGCCGCCGCCGCCCGGGCCACCTCCGTGGCGCTGCGCGACGACCCCGAGCGCGCGCGGGAGGCGGCCGCCGACCTGCACCGGACGATGGACGGGCTGCTCGACCGGGTGACCCTGCTCTCCCCGGCGGACGGCACCTACAGCCTCGCCTCCAGCGACGCCCCGCTGGTGCTCACCGTCCAGAACGAGCTGCCGTTCGCCGTCTCGGTACTGCTGCAGGTGCGCACCCGCAGCGGGGTCGGGCTGTCGGTGGAGGACATCGGCGTCCAGCAGCTCGAGCCGGGGGAGCGCACGACCCTGCAGGTGCCGACCGAGGTGCGCCAGTCCGGCCGCTTCGCGGTGACCGCGAGCCTCACCACCCCGGACGGCGGCGCGCTCGGCAGCCCGGTCGACCTGCAGGTGACCAGCACCGCCTACGGCGTCATCTCCCTGGCGATCACCATCGGCGCCGCCGCCCTGCTCGGCCTGCTCTTCCTGCGCCGCGGGGTCCTGTTCCTGCTCCGCCGCCGCGCCGGCGCCGGGGCCGAGGACGACGAGCTGCAGCTGCCCGCGCCGGAGGGCGCGGCGGTGCCGCTGCCGCCCACCCGGAGCCCGGTGTGAGCGGCGACGGGCCGGTCGAGGAGCAGGACCGGCTGCCGCTGCCCCCCGTCCCCCCGGCGACGCCCCGGCGGCCGGCCGGCGACGGGGACCGGCCGCGGTCCCGCCCGGCGGCCCCGCTCCCGCCGCCGCCGTACCCGGTGGTGGCCGACCCGGCCGACGGCACCGGCGTCCGGCCGCCGGTGGCGGTCCCGCGCCCGGCGCCGCTGCGGCCCGTGCCCCCCTCGGCGGTCCGCCGCGACCGTCCCGCGCGCATCGACCGGCCGCTGCCGCCGGTGCCCCCGCCGCGGCCCCGCTTCGTCCCGGGCCCCGACGACACCCAGATCATCCCGGTCCTGCCGGCGGTGCCGCACCGGGTCGACGAGACCGACGAGGAGGCCTCGGCCCGCGAGGGTGCGCCCGGCGCCAGCCGCGGCATCCTGCGGGCCGCCGGCACCATGGCCGTGGCCACGCTGGTCTCCCGGGTCACCGGCCTGCTGCGCACGATGGTGCTGGCCGCGGCCCTCGGCGTCGGGCTGGTCAACGACGCCTACAACACCGCCAACACGCTGCCCAACATCGTCTACGAGCTGCTCCTGGGCGGCGTGCTCACCTCGGTCATCGTGCCGCTGTTCGTGCACGCCCAGGAGCGCGACCGCGACGGCGGCGTCGCCTACGTGCAGCGCCTGTCGACCATCGCGATCGCCGGGCTGACCCTGGTCACCGCCCTCGCGGTGGCGATCGCGCCGCTGCTCACGCGGCTGTACGGCATCTCGGGCGACCCGGAGCAGGTCGAGCTGGCCAACTGGCTGGCCCGCATCCTGCTGCTGGAGATCGTCTTCTACGGCATCGGCGCGCTCGCCCAGGCGGTCCTGAACTCCCGCGGCGTCTTCGGCCCGCCGGCGTGGGCGCCGGTGCTCAACAACGTCGTCGTCATCGTCACCGGTGTGGTCTTCATGGCCGCCTCCGACGGCGAGCTCGAGCCCGGCACGATCAGCCCCGGCCTGGTGTGGCTGCTCGGCGTGGGCACCACCCTGGGCATCGCCGTCCAGGCCCTGGTGCTGCTGCCGCTGCTGCCCCGGGCCGGGGTGCCGCTGCGGCCGCGCTGGAACCTGCGGGAGACCGGGCTGCGCGAGGCCGGCTCGCTGGGGCTGTGGGTGATCGCCTACTCCGCGGTCAGCGCGGTCGGCGTCGCCGTCGCCACCCGGATCGCCAACGAGGCCGGCCGCGAGGGCGGGCTGGGGTCCAGCGCCTTCGCGATCTCCAGCCTGCTGTTCCAGATGCCCTACGGGATCATCGGCGTCGCCCTGCTGACCGCCCTGGTGCCGCGGATGAGCCGCGCCGCGGCGCGCTCGGACGTGGCCGGCGTCGTCTCCGACCTCTCGCTGGGCACGCGCCTGTCGGCGCTGGGCCTGCTGCCGGTCACCGCAGCGCTGACGGTGCTCGGCCCCTCCCTGGCCACGGTCGTCTTCGCCCGGGGCAACACCAGCGTCGAGGAGGCGCAGGCGATCGGCGTCGCCCTGGCGCTCGGCGCGTTCGGCCTGCTGCCCATGGCGGTGACCCTGCTACAGCTGCGGGTCTTCTACGCGATGAAGGACGCCCGGACGCCGACGCTCATCCAGGTCGGCATGGTCGCCGTCCGCGTCCCCCTGCTGCTCGCCGTCCCGGCGGTCGTCGACGCCGACCACGTCGTGGCCGGCCTCATGCTCGTGACCAGCGTGACCTACGTGGCCGGCTGGGTGTTCGGGCACGTCGCGCTCACCCGCCGGCTGGGGGGCCTGGACACCCGGTCCACGCTCGTCCCGGTACTGCGGGTGACCGCGGCGTCGCTGGGGGCAGCGCTGGTCGGCTGGGGGGTCACGATCGCGTCTCGGAGTGTGCTCGGCACCTCGGTGGCGGGTTCGCTCGGCACCCTGCTCATCGGTACCGTGGTCATCGGAGTCGCAGCCGTCGGAGGCATGCTGCTCGCCCGGGTCCCCGAGGTGACCGGACCGCTCGCCGCGGTCCTGGCGCGCCGGCGGCGCGGGTGACCGGTGGCCGGGCGCCGCGACGCCCGAAGCGGGGCGCGTGCGCCGCAGGCGACGAGCGGACGAGGGGGCTGCGGCGATGACGTCCACCGTCACCGGTCTCCCCGACCGGTACCGCCCGCTGGACGAGATCGGTCCCGTGGAGCCCACCGCGACCGGCGTGATCCGCTGCTGGCGGGCCAAGGACCGGGTGCTCAACCGCGACGTCGCCATCCGGGTGCACACCCCGGGCGGCCCCGCGGCGCGGGCCTGGATCGGCCGCGCGCTGACCGCCGGCGGGCTGGCCACCCCGGCGCTGGCCATGGTCTACGACGCCGCCGAGGGCAGCGGCGCGGCCGCGGCGCCCGGCAGCGCCGCCTACGTCGTCAACGAGTGGATCGAGGGCCGCACGCTCGCCGAGCGGCTGACCGAGGGCCCGATGCCCGAGCGGGAGGCGCGCACCGTGCTGCGCCGGCTGGCCGAGGGCATCGCCGAGGCGCACCGCGTCGGCCTGGCGGTCGGCGGGATCGGCCCGGAGACCGTCGTGCTCCGCCCGAACGGGCTCGTCGGCCTGCGCGCCGTCCCCGCCGCCACCGGCACCACGCAGGGCGACATCGCCGCCCTCGGCGCCCTGCTCGAGTTCTGCCTCACCGGCCGGCAGGCCGGCGTGCCCGGGCCGGACGGCCGCCCCGAGCCGCCACCGGTCATCCCGCAGCCCGACCTCGCGGCCCTCGTCCGCCGCGCCCGCTCCAGCGAGCCCGGTGCCGGGCTGTCCAGCGCCGCGGCGATGGCCGCGCTGCTGGCCCAGCCGCCCCGGCCGAGCCAGACCGCGCACCTGGTGCGCGACCCCGACGAGAGCGACAGCGGCTGGCTGCGCCGGCTGCGGGAGCGGCGCGACGAGGAGGAGGCGGCCGACGAGGGCCCCGCCCCGCGCCGGCTCGGCGTCAACGGGCTGCCGCCGGCGCCGGCCCACCGCGACGACCGCCTGCCGTTCGACGCGTTCGACGACGACGACGCGCACGACGACGACCTGCACGACCCCGACGACGCGGCGGGCGGCGGGTACGCCGGGGGCTACGCCGACGAGCACGGGGACGACGCGGACGACGAGCGGCCCGGCCGCCGCCGGCTGCTCGTGGTGGTCCTGCCGCTGCTCGCGCTGGCCGTCGTCGTCCTGCTGGCGTGGTGGTTCGGCACCAAGGTGCTGTCGGTCGCCGGTCCCGACGACGACGGCGCCGGCGGGTCGACCCCGCCCTCGTCGTCGGTGCCGCAGGAGACGGCCGGCGAGGAGGCCGCCCCGCCCCCCGCCGACGTGCCGGCCGCCACCATCACCTCGGGCACGCTGTACGACCCGCAGGGCGACGGGGAGCCGGAGAACCCCGGCGCCGTGCCGCTGTCCTTCGACGGCGACCCCGGCACCGCCTGGTCGACCGTGAACTACCGCGGCTCCGCAGCGTTCGGCGGGCTCAAGGACGGCATGGGCATCGTCTACGACCTCGGCAGCGACCAGGCGCTCGCGGCGGTGACGATCACCACCACCACCCCGGGCGCGACGATGGAGGTCCGGGTCGGCGGCGCCCCCGAGGCCGACGTCGCCGAGTGGAGCGTGGCCGCCGCCGGCACCATCGACGGCACCACCGAGCTGGCCTTCGACGAGCCGGTGACCACCCGCTACCTGCTCGTCTGGGTCACCTCGCTGACCGAGGGCGACGACGGCTTCTCCGCCGCCATCGCCGAGGTCACGCTGCGCCCCGCCGGGGAGTAGCGGGGCCCCGCGCGGGAATGCGGCCCCTACGATCCGGGTTGTGCCGCCCGTGACGAACGACCACCAGCCCACCCCCGGCCCCGCCGTGACGACCGAGATCAGCGACCCGGTCATCCCGCCGGCGGAGCACGACGGCGTCCGCGACCTGATCATCATCGGGTCCGGGCCGGCCGGGTACACCGCGGCGATCTACGCCGCGCGGGCCAACCTGCACCCGCTGGTCTTCGAGGGCTCGCAGTTCGGCGGCGCCCTCATGACGACCACCGAGGTGGAGAACTTCCCCGGCTTCGCCGAGGGCGTCCAGGGTCCGCAGCTGATGGACGACATGCGCACCCAGGCCGAGCGGTTCGGCGCCGAGCTCGTCGCCCGCGACGTCAGCGAGGTCGACCTGACCGTCAACCCGAAGATCGTGAAGGTCGGCGACGAGGTGCACCGCGCGCACGCGGTCATCGTCGCCACCGGCTCCAAGTACCGGTACCTGGGCCTGGACAACGAGGCCCGGCTGCTCGGCCGCGGCGTGTCCGCCTGTGCCACCTGTGACGGGTTCTTCTTCCGCGACCAGGACATCGTCGTGGTCGGCGGCGGCGACTCGGCGATGGAGGAGGCCACCTTCCTCACCCGCTTCGCCAAGTCGGTCACCGTGGTGCACCGGCGGCAGGAGCTGCGCGCCTCGAAGATCATGCAGAAGCGGGCGCAGGACAACCAGAAGATCCGCTGGGCGCTGGGCAAGCAGGTGGCCGACGTCCTCGGCGAGGACACGGTCTCCGGCGTCCGGTTGGTCGACGTCGACAGCGGCTCCACCGAGGAGCTGCCCGTCGCCGGCATGTTCGTCGCCATCGGCCACGACCCGCGCAGCGAGCTGTTCGCCGGCCAGCTGAAGCTGGACGACGAGGGCTACGTGCAGGTCGAGCACCCCACCACCCGCACCAACATCGACGGGGTGTTCGCCTGCGGCGACGTCGTCGACCACATCTACCGGCAGGCCATCACCTCGGCCGGCACGGGCGCCGCGGCCGCCATCGACGCCGAGCGCTGGCTGGCCGAGACCTTCGACGAGCGGTAGGCCCCGCCACCGCGGGTCCCCGCCAGGGGACCGGGCATAGACCGACCACCACGCTGGTTCACCCACCAGCGACCCGCGCAACCAACAGGGAGAACGACCATGGCAGGCAACACCGTGACGGTGACCGACGCGAGCTTCGCCGACGAGGTCCTGGGCAGCGACAAGCCCGTCCTCGTCGACTTCTGGGCGGAGTGGTGCGGGCCGTGCAAGATGGTCGCCCCGGTGCTCGAGGAGATCGCCTCCGAGCACGGCGACAAGCTCACCATCGCCAAGCTCAACATCGACGAGAACCCGCAGATCGCCCGGGACTACCAGGTCATGTCGATCCCGACCATGACGGTGTTCCAGGGCGGCAAGCCGGTGAAGAGCATCATCGGCGCCAAGCCGAAGGGCGCGATCCTCTCGGACCTCGCCGACTACATCTGAGCCGACCGGCATCCCAGCCGGCCCGCTGCTCAGCGTGACCCCAGGGCCCACCCGGCCACCCGGCCGGGTGGGCCCTGACGCGTCCGGGGCGGCGGCGGGCACCCCGACGGGCCCCCGGCCCGGGCGGGGACCACAATCGGAGACGATGGCGAGCGAGAACGGCATGTACCCCCTCCGTCCCGGTGACCGCGGCGCCGCGGTCGCCGACGTCCGCGCCGCACTGCGCAGCCTCGGCCTGCTCGGGCCGGCGACCGCCGACGACGGCGAGCCCGGCGCGGACGCGGCCTACGACGAGGCCACCGAGCTCGCCGTCCGGCACTTCCAGCAGATCCGCGGGCTGAGCGTCGACGGCCACGTCGGCGAGGAGACCTACCGGGCGCTGTCGGAGGCGCGGTGGTCCCTGGGCGACCGCCTGCTGCACCACGACCCCGAGCGCCCCATGCGCGGCGACGACGTCACCAACCTGCAGGAGCGGCTGCTCGAGCTCGGCTACGACGCCGGCCGCGCCGACGGCATCCTCGGCCCGGAGACCGAGGCCGGGCTGCGCGCCTTCCAGCGCGACTACGGGCTCACCGCCGACGGCACCTGCGGGCCGGCCACCCTGCGCGCGCTGCGCCAGCTCGGCCGCAAGGTCACCGGCGGGCGCCCGCAGCTGCTGCGGCAGAGCGCGTCGATGGTGGCGAGCGGGCCGCACCTCATCGGCCGCGTCATCGTCGTCGACCCGGGCCACGGCGGGGCGGAGACCGGGTTCACCGCGGGGGAGACCACCGAGGCCGACCTGGTGCTCGACCTGGCCTCCCGGATCGAGGGGAGCCTCGCCGCCGCCGGCGCCACCGTCTACCTGACCCGCGGCCGCGACCAGAACCCGACGGCGGCCGAGCGGACGACCTTCGCCAACGACGCCCGGGCCGACCTGTTCATCTCGCTGCACATGGACGCGCACAGCTCCGAGCACGCCCGCGGGGTCGCCAGCTACTACTACGGCACCGGCTCCGGGGCGTCCTCGACGGTGGGGGAGCAGTTCGCCCACCTGGCCCGCCGCGAGGTCGTGGCGCGCACCGGCCTGATCGACCTCGGCGGCTACCCGAAGACGTGGGACCTGCTGCGGATGACCCGGATGCCCGCGGTGCGCCTGGACTGCGGCTACCTCTCCCACGAGGTCGACCGGCTGCTGCTGCTCGACGCCCGGCTGCGCGGCACGGTGGCCTCCGCCGTCCTCGCCGCCGTCCAGCGGCTGTTCCTCCCCGCCGAGGCCGACCCGCCCACCGGCACGTTCGTCCTGCCCCAGAGGGTGTGACGCTCGCCCTCTCCGGACCCTTCCGTCACAGTCCGACGTGTCGCGGAAACCGGCGGGACGCCGTCCCTACACTCGACGGGTGGCCACTCTCCCGCCCGGTGTGCCCCCGGGCCCCGGCGCGAACGCGCACTCGCACATCACCCCCCGGCACCCGCGGCTGGACCCCCTCGCAGACCGGTACGCCGCGCGCACGCACGGCATGAAGACCTCGGAGATCCGCGCGCTCTTCTCCGTCGTCTCCCGGCCCGAGGTGGTCTCGCTGGCCGGCGGCATGCCCGCGGTGACCGCACTGCCCCTGGACGCGGTCGGCTCGATGATCGGCGACCTGGTCAGCGGCATGGGCGCGCAGACCCTCCAGTACGGCTCCGGCCAGGGCGACCCGCGGCTGCGCGAGCGCATCTGCGACGTGATGGCGCTCGAGGGCATCACCGACGCCTCGCCCAGCGAGGTCGTGGTGACCGTCGGCTCCCAGCAGGGGCTGGACCTGGTCACCCGGGTGTTCTGCGACCCGGGCGACGTCGTCCTCGCCGAGGGGCCCTCCTACGTCGGCGCGCTCGGCGTCTTCCAGGCGGCCGAGGCGCGGGTGCGGCACGTCCCGATGGACGACGACGGCCTCATCCCCGAGGCGCTGGAGCAGGCGCTGCTCGAGTGCCGGGCCAACGGCGACCGGGTGAAGTTCCTCTACACGGTGCCGAACTACCACAACCCGGCCGGCGTGACGCTGTCCGAGCCGCGGCGCGAGCAGATCATGGCCATCGCCGACCGGTACGACCTGCTGGTCGTCGAGGACAACCCGTACGGCCTGCTCGGGTTCGACCGCGAGCCGATGCGGGCGCTGCGGGCGCGCAACGCCTCCCGGGTCGTGTACCTGGGCTCGTTCTCCAAGACCTTCTCCCCGGGCCTGCGGGTCGGCTGGGTGCTGGCGCCGCTCGCCGTCCGGGAGAAGCTCGTCCTCGCCACCGAGGCGCAGGTGCTCTGCCCGCCGTCGCTCACCCAGTACGCGGTCGCCCGGTACCTGGACACCCAGCCGTGGCGGGAGCAGATCAAGCTGTTCACCGAGCTCTACCGCGAGCGCCGCGACGCCACCCTGGAGTCGCTGGCCGCGCTCATGCCGGCGGGGACGACGTGGACGCGCCCCGACGGCGGCTTCTACGTGTGGCTGAAGCTGCCGCACGGCCTGGACGCCAAGCTCATGCAGCCGCGCGCGGTGAACGCGCACGTCGCCTACGTGCCGGGCATCGGCTTCTACGCCGACGGCGGCGGCCGCGAGTACATGCGGCTGTCCTACTGCTACCCCGAGCCCGACCAGATCCGCGAGGGCGTGCGCCGCCTGGCCCGCGTCATCGAGGCCGAGCTGGACCTGCACTCCACCTTCGACTCCGTCGACACCGGCGCCTTCCGCGCCGTGACCCGGCCCGTCCCCGGGCACGAGGCCGAGAACATCGTCGGCCCCGCCAACGGCAACCGCTTCGAGGACGGCCGAGCATGACCGAACCCACCGCAGCCCCCACCGCGGACCCCGCCGCCGCGCCCGACCCGCTGCGGGTCGTCGTGCTGGCCGGCGGCCTGACCTTCGAGCGGGAGGTCAGCCTCTCCTCCGGCACCCAGGTCGCCGAGGAGCTCACCCGCGCCGGCGTCGACGCCGAGCTGCGCGACGCCGACGCCGAGCTGCTGCCGGGCCTCGCCGCGGCACCGGCCGACGCGGTGTTCATCGCGCTGCACGGGGCCACCGGCGAGGACGGCTCGCTGCGCGCGGTGCTGGACCTGGCCGGCGTCCCCTACGTCGGCTCGCCCGCCGCCGCCTGCCGGCTGGCCTGGGACAAGCCCGCCGCCAAGTCGGTGGTGCGCAGCGCCGGGGCGACGACGCCGGACTGGGTGGCCCTGCCGCACAGCACCTTCCGGGAGCTGGGGGCCGGCGCCGTCCTCGACCTGATCGTGGCGCGCCTGGGCCTGCCGCTCATGGTGAAGCCGGCCTCGGGCGGGTCGGCGCTGGGCGTGCAGAAGGTCGGCCGCGTCGAGGACCTGCCCGCCGCCATGGTCAGCTGCTTCGCCTACGGCGACACGGTCATGGTGGAGCGGTTCGTCGAGGGCACCGAGCTGGCGATCTCCGTCGTCGACACCGGCGAGGGGCCGCGGGCGCTGCCGGCGGTCGAGCTGGCGCCGGCGTCCGGCGTCTTCGACTACACCGCGCGCTACACCCCGGGGCTGACCGAGTACCACACCCCGGCCCGCATCCCGGACGACGTCGCGGCCCGCGCCGCCGACCTCGCCGTCACCGTGCACCGCGAGCTCGGCCTGGCCGACCTGTCGCGCACCGACGCGATCGTCGACGCCGACGGCGAGGTCCACTTCCTCGAGGTGAACGTCTCCCCGGGGCTGACCGAGACGTCGATGTTCCCGATGGCCGTCGAGGCCGCCGGCCACGACCTGGGGGAGCTGCTCGCCGCGCTGCTCACCCGCCGGGCGCAGACCGCCCGCTGAACGAGGACCCCCTGCCCCCCGCCACTCGCGAGCTCGCGGCGGGACCCTGCAGGGGGCCCAGAAGGCCCGGGATTCCGCTGTGACGGAATCCCGGGCCTGTCCGCGTCCGGGAGTCAGGAGTCGGTGCGGCGGCCCGTGATGTCCGGCGCCATGTGACCGATGATGCGCTGGAGGTCGTCGACCGAGCCGAACTCGACGACGATGCGCCCCTTGGCCCGGCCGATCTGGATCTTCACCTTCGTCTCGAAGGCGTCGGAGAGCCGGCTGGCGAGGTCCTCCACCCCGGGCGCCATGATCCGGCGGGCCCCCCGGGTGGCGGCCGGCTGCTCGGCGGCGGCCATCGCGACCGCCTCCTCCGTCGCCCGCACCGACAGGCCCTCGGCGACGATCCGGGTGGCCAGCGCCTCCTGCGCGTCGGCGTCGGCCAGGCCGAGCAGCGCCCGGGCGTGCCCGGCGGAGATGACCCCGGCCGCGACGCGGGTCTGCACCTTCACCGGCAGCTTGAGCAGCCGGATCGTGTTGGTGACCTGCGAGCGGCTGCGCCCGATCCGCTGCGCCAGCTCCTCGTGGGTGGCGCCGAACTCCTCCAGCAGCTGCTGGTAGGCGGCGGCCTCCTCCAGCGGGTTGAGCTGGACCCGGTGGATGTTCTCCAGCAGGGCGTCCCGGAGCAGGGCGTCGTCCTCGGTGTCCCGGACGATCGCCGGCACGGTCTCCAGCTCGGCGGCGCGGGCCGCGCGCAGCCGGCGCTCGCCCATGATGAGCTCGTAACCGACCCGCCCGTCGTCCAGGGTGCGCTCGCGGACGACGATCGGCTGCAGCAGCCCGAACTCGCGGACCGAGTGGGTGAGCTCCTCCAGGGCCTCGTCGTCGAAGACCTGCCGCGGCTGCTTGGGGTTGGGGACGACGTCGCCGACCGCCACCTCGCGCAGCTGCGCGCCGGGGACGCCGACGGTCTCCTCGACCTGACGGGCGACGGTCTCCGCCACGCTGTCCGCGGCCTGGGCGGCCTTGGGCAGCAGCTGGACCGGGGGCGTCTCGGCCGCCCCGGCGGCGGGCGGCTCCTCCCCGCCGGGCAGCGTCGGCTGCTCGACCGGCGGGGCGCTGGTCGGGATGAGCGCCGCGAGACCCCGGCCCAGACCGCCACGCTTGTTCATCGGGGGGACTCCTCGGAGGACGGGGCCGGCACGGTGGCCGCATCGGTGTCGGGGAAGGCGCGGGGCGGCAGCGGCGGGGGATAGGCGCCGGAGGCGCCGGCCGGCCGGTCGTCCGCCTGGGGCGTCATCGAGACGCCGCGCTCGGCGAGCTCCCGGGCGGCGTCCACGTAGCTGGTCGACCCGCGGGACCCCGGGTCGTAGGTGAGCACGGACTGCCCGTATCCCGGCGCCTCGCTGACACGCACGTTGCGGGGGATGACGGTGGTGAGGACGAGGTCACCGAAGTGGCTGCGCACCTCGTCGGCGACCTGGTCGGCGAGCTTGGTCCGCGCGTCGTACATGGTCAGCAGGATGGTGCGCACCGAGATCCCCGGGTTGAGGTGCGCGCGCACCAGCTCGATGTTGTTGAGCAGCTGCCCCAGGCCCTCCAGCGCGTAGTACTCGCACTGGATGGGGATGAGCACCTCGTCGCCGGCCACGAGCGCGTTCAGCGTCAGCAGGCCGAGGGACGGCGGGCAGTCGACGAGGACGTAGTCCGGCCGCTCCTCCTCGGGCAGGGACTGCAGGTAGCCCTCGATCGAGCGGCGCAGCCGGTACTCGCGGGCGACCACGGACACCAGCTCGATCTCCGCGCCGGCCAGGTCGATGGTCGCCGGCACGCAGCGCAGCTTCGGGCTGGCCGACGTGGGGTGGACCACCTCGGCCAGCTCCCGGTCGCCGACGAGCGCGTCGTAGATGGACGGCGTCCCGACCGTGTGCTCGACGCCCAGGGCGGTGCTCGCGTTGCCCTGCGGGTCCAGGTCGATCACCAGCACCCGGAGGCCGTACAGCGCCAGGGCCACCCCGAGGTTCACCGTGGACGTCGTCTTGCCGACGCCGCCCTTCTGGTTGGCGATCGTGATGACCCGGATCCGGCCGGGCCGGGGGAAGGGGTCCTGGTTCGCCGCGTGCAGCACGCGGGTCGCGCGCAGCGCCTCCATCGCGATCGGGCTGTCGAACTCCTCGCCCGACGCGGAGAACTGGGCCATGGCCGCCTTGTCGGCGGCGAGACTGCTCCGCAGCCGCTGGCCCGGGTCACTCATCACGGGTCCTTCCTGCGTTCCGTTCCACGTGGAACACGCGTGTCCTCACGCTCCGGGTTCCACGTGGAACGGTGGGTCTCCGCAGCCGACGTCACCGTCGCCCGCGCGTCATCACCACCACGGTAGTGGCAGCGTCCCCCCACTCCGCGCCGACGGCCCGCGGGTGGACGTCGCGCATGCCCGCGGCCTCGAGGTCGGGCACCATCCCCGGCAGGTCCTCCAGCGCGCGGGCGCCGACGAGGGCCACCAGGGAGGCCCCCGGCCGCAGCAGGCCGCGGCACCAGGCGACCAGCCGGGGCAGCGGCGCGACGGCCCGGGCGGTCACCACGTCGACGGGGCCGACGGCGGCGATCACCGACCGCTCCTCCGCCCGGCCGCGGACCACCCGCCAGCCCGTCCCCAACTCGGCCACGGCCTCGGTGAGGAAGTCCACCCGGCGCGCCATCGGCTCGACCAGGGTCAGGGTGACGTCGGGCCGGGCCAGGCCGAGCGGGATGCCGGGCAGGCCCGCGCCGCTGCCGACGTCGACCACCCGCGCCCCGGGCGGCACCGCCTCGGCGACCGCCGCGCTGTTGAGGACGTGCCGCTCCCACAGCCGGGGCACCTCGCGCGGCCCGATCAGCCCGCGGGTCACCCCGTCGCCGGCCAGCCGGGCCACGTAGGCCTCCGCCCGCGGCAGGGCCTCGCCGAACACCTCGGTCGCCAGCCGCGGCGCCGCGGGGGGGGCCGCCGGGGCGGGAGTGGCGTGCGGTGCCTCGCTCACCGGTCCGGCAGGACCACGACCCGGCGGTTGGGCTCCTCGCCCTCCGACTCGCTGTGCACACCCGCCACACCGGCCACGACGTCGTGCACGACCTTGCGCTCGAAGGGGTTCATCGGCGCGAGCCGCTCCGGCTGCCGGCTCTGCGCCACGCGGGCCGCGGTGTCCGCCGCCAGGCTGGTCAGGTCGGCCCGGCGCTTGGCCCGGTACCCGCCGACGTCCAGCATCAGCCGGCTGCGCACGCCCGTGGACTGGGCGACCGCGAGCCGGGTGAGCTCCTGCAGCGCCTCGAGGACGGCGCCGTCGGCGCCGATCAGGTCGTCGAGCTGGCCGCCGACGATGGCGACCGAGGCCCGGTCGCCCTCGACGTCGAGGTCGATGTCCCCGTCGACGTCGAGGATGTCGAGGAGCCGCTCGAGGTAGTCCCCGGCGACGTCGCCCTCGCGGACCAGCAGGTCGTCTCCGTTCCCGGCGTCGTCGGTGTCCGCGGGCTCGACCAGCGCGTCGGCGTCCGCGGGACCCGGGTCGGGCAGCTCGGCGTCGACGGGGCCGGCGGTGTCCGTCGCCGAGGAGTTGGGGGCGCTCATGGAGGTTCCTCCCTGTGGGTGCAGGCGGCCGGGGCGTCCCCGGTGGTCTGGGTGCGCCGGCGGAGGGCCGGCGCGGGCGGCTCAGCGGCGCTTGCGCTTGCCCCGGTTGGCCGGCGTGGTGCTCCCGCCGCCGGACCGGTTGCCCGTCCCGCCGGCGGCGGCGCCGGACGCACCGGACGCACCGGACGCGCCGTTCGCGGCGCCCGATGCGCCGTTCGCGCCGGCCGGGGGTGCGGCTCCGTCACCCGTGCCGCCGGGTGCCGCGGGCGCGGCCGGCGGAGCGGCCGGCCGGCCGCCCTTGCCGCGGACCGGCTTGGCGCCGGGCTTGGGCGCCAGCGCCTTCGGGTCGATGGCCGGCTTCTCCGCGGCCTTCTTGGCCAGCGCGGCCGGGGAGTTCGGCGGGGGCAGCTTGCGCAGGATGTAGAACTGCTGGCCCAGGGTCCACAGGTTGTTGGTGAACCAGTACAGGAGCACGCCGATGGGGAAGAAGAAGCCGGTGACGAAGAGGCTGATCGGCATCCCGTAGAGCAGCAGCTTCTGCACCATGGCGGCCTGGCCCTCGACCGGGCCGGAGCGCCGCATGATCTGCTTCTGGGTGAAGAAGGTCGTCGCGCACATGATCACCATCAGGGTCAGCGCGACGATCCTGATGTTGAGCATCGTGACGCCGGGCAGCGCCAGCAGGGCGTCGGCCTTCTCGCCCGACATGTTGAACGAGGAGGAGATGGGCGCCCCGAACAGCTCGGCCTTCGCGGCCTGGTCGGTGAGCTCGTCGCTCCAGCTGTAGAGCCCCTCGGCACCCGGCCGGAGCCGGCGCAGCACGTGGAACAGCGACAGGAAGATCGGGATCTGCGGCAGGATCGGCAGGCAGCCGGCCAGCGGGTTGACGCCACGCTCCTTCTGGAGCTTCATCATGGCCTCGCTGAAGCCCTGCCGGTCCGACCCGTACTGCTTGCGCAGCTTCTGGATCTCCGGCTGGATCTCCTGCATGGCCCGCTGGCTCTTCACCTGCCGGACGAACAGGCGGAAGAGCAGGACCCGGACCGTGACGACGAGCATCACGATCGACAGGGCCCAGGTGATGCCCGCCGCCGGGTCGAGGAACGTGGAGAACAGTGCGTGCCACTGCTTCATCACCCACGCGATCGCGGTGTACAGCCAGTCAAGCAACGCGGGCCTCCTGCTGCGCTGACCGGCCCGGGGCCGGCGGGGACGTCGGGTCGCGGCGCGACCGGTCGGGTCCGGCGGCGGGCGCCGGGACGGGCACCGCACTGCCCGACGACCGGTGGTCGTCGGGGGTTCCGCCGCCGCGCCGCGGGGGCACGGGGTCGAAACCGCCGGGGTGCCAGGGGGCGCACTTCAGCAACCGCCGCAGCGCGAGCCAGCTGCCGCGGGCGGCGCCGTGCACGGCGATCGCCTCGGCCGCGTAGGCGCTGCAGGTCGGCGCGAAGCGGCAGCGCGGCGGGAGGGCCGGGCTGATTGCCCGGGAGTAGAAGCCGACGGCGGCCAGCAGGGCGCGCGCGGCCCACCCCCGGCGGGGCGGCGTCATCGGCGGCGGTCCCGCGGGTCCAGGACCCGGTCGAGGCCGGCGACGAGGTCGGCCCGCAGCCGCTGCGAGGAGGCCTCGGCGGCCTCCGGGCGGGCCCGGACGACGAGGTCGGCCGTCGGCGGCACCCGGTGCAGCTCCTCGCGGACGACGGCGCGCAGCCGGCGGGTCACCCGGTGGCGGACCACCGAGTTGCCGACGGCCCGGCCCACGACGAAACCCGCCCGGGGGCCGGCCCCCTCGGGCGCCGGCTCCGGGCGTTCCGGGAGCAGGTGGAGCACCATGGTCGGCCGCCCGGCACGCCGGCCCGACCGGACGACCGCGGTGAACTCCGGACGCCGGCGCAGGCGTGCCTGCGCGGGCAACACCTCAGGCGGAGAGCTTCTCGCGACCCTTGCGCCGACGGCCGGCGATGATCGCCCGGCCCGCGCGGGTGCGCATCCGCAGCCGGAAGCCGTGGGTCTTGGACCGACGACGGTTGTTCGGCTGGAACGTGCGCTTGCTCACGGAGTACTCCCACTACACGACATCGACGGTGCACACCCGCCGGCGGGCGGGCACGCGCGGGGCGACACCGGCGCGGCGCTCGGCCGCTCCGGGTGCCCCGGAAGCTGGTCGACCGCGGTGGCCCACGGGCACTCCCGGCGCGAGGGCGCGCCGAGGTGCCGCGGACGTGCCACGGACTCGGACCAGCATAACCGAGGACGGCGACCGGCCGGGCGGCCGGTTCGACCCCGACTGACCATGGTCCCCCACACCCCGGTGCGGACGGCGACGACGCGCCGGACACCGCGGGGCGACACGCCCTGCGACGCGCCGGGGAACCGCCCGACGGTCGTTGCCCGCCTGTGGACACGGCTGTTAGCGTCGCCGTCGCTCCGGCCCGGTCCGACCGGTCCGGCCGCAGGGCCGACACCTCGGCCCGTCGATCGCCGCACCCGTCCGCCCACCCCTCTTCTCAGCCCTGACCAGCGGGGATCCCTGTCCCCGGAGGCGACTCCGGCGACCGGGTCGCCGTCCGCTGCCGGTCGTGCACAGCCTGTGGACACCGGTGTGGAACCGTTGTGTCCAGATGTCCACACCCCGGACCGGCAGGGCAGGGTGGGTCTTCCGTTCCCGGGAGGCGGCACGCCGGTGCCGCATCGCCGGGGGACCGGGCCGCGGAGGAGCGGCACACGGGGACGACACAGCTGGAGGAGGACACGGCCATGGCCGATGCCACGGTGGACCTGGCCACGGTCTGGGACCAGATCCGCGGGCGACTGGCCGCGAGCCTGTCCCCCCAGCAGAACGCGATGCTCAACCTGACCCGGCCGCTGGGGCTGTTCGACAACACGATGGTGCTGGCCGCGCCCAACGGGTTCACCCAGGCGGTGCTCGAGTCCCGCATGCGCCGGGTCCTGGCCGAGGCGCTGTCCGAGCAGCTCGGCCGCGACATCCGGGTCGCCGTCCAGCTGGAGGACGCCCCCGCCGACAGCGGGCGCGACCCCGAGCCCGAGGAGGTCCCCACCCGGCGGCCGTGGGCCGCCGCCGAGGCCTCGCGGCTGGAGGAGGACCAGCAGTCCCGCGACCGCGACGACGACGGGCGCAGCGCGTTCGGCGTGCGCGCCGACGCGCCGCCGGCCTGGGAGCGGGAACCGGCGCCCGCGTGGGACCGGGACGAGGCGCCGCCGGCCTGGGACCGCGAGCCGGCGGCCCCGGCCGTCGAGCGCCCGCCGAGCCGGCCCCCGGCGCGGCGCCGGCGCGCGGCCGAGCGGGACTGGGGCGGCGGTGACGAGGCCGCCGTCCTCCCCTTCGAGTTCGACGAGCCGGCCGGGGCGGACGGGGCCGCCGAGGCCGCGTCCCCCGCGCAGCGCGCCGGACGGGGCGGCGGCGAGGCGGTCGCGCTGTTCGGCGGGGACCGGCGGGCCACCGGCTCGGACCCGGGCCTGAACCCCAAGTACGTCTTCGACAGCTTCGTCATCGGCAACAGCAACCGGTTCGCCCACGCCGCGGCCGTCGCCGTGGCCGAGGCGCCGGCCCGCGCCTACAACCCGCTGTTCATCTACGGCGACTCCGGCCTGGGCAAGACCCACCTGCTGCACGCGATCGGGCACTACGCGGCCCGGATGTTCCCCAACGTGCGGGTGCGCTACGTCAGCACCGAGGAGTTCACCAACGAGTTCATCAACCTGGTGCACTCCGGCCGGGCCGAGGAGTTCCGCCGCCGGTTCCGGGACATCGACTTCCTGCTGATCGACGACATCCAGTTCCTCGAGCGGGCCGAGCGCACGCAGGAGGAGTTCTTCCACACGTTCAACACGCTGCACAACGCCAGCAAGCAGATCGTCATCACCTCCGACCGGGCGCCGAAGAAGCTGACGACGCTGGAGGACCGGCTGCGGACCCGGTTCGAGTGGGGCCTCATCACCGACGTCCAGGCCCCCGACCTGGAGACCCGCATCGCGATCCTGCGGAAGAAGGCCTACGGCGAGCGGCTGCAGGTCCCCGACCCCGTGCTGGAGTTCATCGCCAGCAAGGTGCAGACCAACATCCGCGAGCTCGAGGGCGCGCTGATCCGGGTCACCGCGTTCGCCAGCCTCAACAAGCAGCAGGTCGACCTGCCCCTGGCCGAGCTGGTGCTCAAGGACCTGATCAGCGACGAGCAGGGCCCGCAGATCACCGCGGCGATCATCATGGCCGCGACCGCGGAGTACTTCTCCGTGACGATGGAGGAGCTGCAGGGCTCCAACCGCAGCCGCACGCTGGTCAACGCCCGGCAGATCGCCATGTACCTGTGCCGCGAGCTGACCGAGCTGTCGCTACCGCGGATCGGCGCCTCCTTCGGCGGCAAGGACCACACCACGGTCATGCACGCCGTCAAGAAGATCACCAACCTGATGAGCGAGCGACGGGCGACGTACACGCAGGTCACGGAGCTGACCGCGCGCATCAAGAGCCGCGCCCGATCCTGAGTCGAGATCCGCTCCCCGGGGATCAGGAACACGGCACGACACCGCCGCGACGGGACGGGTCCGCGTAGCCGGGGTGGACCGGTCGCGGGGGTCCGGAGGACCTCCCGAGCGGGACACGGGCAGCGGCTCATCGGCGGCCGGGACGGCACGTGGCCGCGGTGCGGTCCGGAGGACCGCGATGTCGTGGCTCCCCCACTTCTCCACAGGTCTGGGGACGCGGCTGTGCGGTCGTCGGCCGCGCCGGAGGCGGTCATCGGCGGGCGCGGGGCGGTGACCTCGGTCGACTCGTCGATCAGTTGTCCCCAGGGATGTGCACAGGTTGGGGAATCCGGGACGGGGACGGTCGCGGGGCACCCGTCCGGGTGACGCCGGCCGCGGCGGCGGCCGGGTCTGTCCACCGGGGTGGAAAAGCCTGTTGACCAGCGGCTTCGTCATCCCCGCGTCACCTCGGCGACGGCCGCGGTCCACGCCCCGGGCGACGGGCTGGGGGGATGGCTGGGGACGGACCGTGGGCAGCAGGGGGACAGGTCGTGGACGAGGACGGGGGACGGTTGACAACCCGCTCGTTGTCCACGTGTCGACATCGGCTGTGCAGTCACCGCGCACAGCGGGCCCACATGTCGACTTCGGCGCTGACCTGCGCGGACGGCCTCGATCCCCAGGTTCCACACCAGTGATGACGAGGATGAGGGAGTTATCTCGAGGAGTTCTCGAACCACACTCTGGGTGGGGACGGCCCGCTGGCAGGGCCTCGCGGGCCGTCCAGGAGCACCTGCACAGGAGGAGACCAGAGGGGTCCGACGGTTCCCACCGATCCACGATCGCGGGACAGCGGTTTCCCCCCGACCCGGTACGCACGGCACGATGGGGGACCGCACCGCCGTCCGGCTCCCGCCGGTCGCCGCGGTGGCACCACAGTGGACGACGAGCAGGGGTGGGTCAGGGTCATGGAGTTCCGGGTGGCGCGTGAGGTCCTCTCCGATGCCGTCGCGTGGACGGCACGCAGCCTGCCGCCCCGGCCGTCGGTGCCGGTGCTCGCCGGGATCCTGCTGGAGGTGGACGGCAGCCAGCTGTCGGTCTCGGGCTTCGACTACGAGGTGTCCGCCCGCGCGGAGGTCGACGTCCAGGCCAGCGAGAGCGGGCGCACGCTCGTCCCCGGCCGGCTGCTCGCCGAGATCACCCGGGCGCTGCCGCCGCACCCGGTCGACGTCCGGGCCGAGGGGCCGCGGCTGGCGATCACCTGTGGCAACGCCCGGTTCAGCCTGCCGACGCTGCCGGTGGAGGACTACCCCTCCCTGCCGTCCATGCCCTCGGCGGCCGGCGTGGTGGAGAGCGACGTCTTCGCCGAGGCGGTCGGGCAGGTCGCCGTCGCCGCCGGCCGCGACGACACCCTCCCGATGCTCACCGGCGTCCGGCTCGAGATCGACGGCGACCGGGTGACGCTGGCCGCGACCGACCGCTACCGGCTCGCGGTCCGCGAGTTCACCTGGCGGCCGGAGACCCCGGGCCTGTCCGCCGCCGTCCTGGTGCCGGCCCGCACGCTCGCCGACGCCGCCAAGACCCTGACCAGCGGGCCGGAGATCGTCGTCTCGCTGTCCTCGAGCGGGGCCGGCGAGGGCATCCTCGGCCTGTCCGGCAAGGACCGGCAGACCACGACCCGCCTGCTCGACGCCGAGTTCGTCAAGTACCGCGCGATCATGCCCAGCGAGTCGCACGCCCACGCCACGCTGCCGGTCGGCCTGTTCACCGACGCCGCGAAGCGCGTCGCGCTGGTCGCCGAGCGGGGCACGCCGCTGCGCTGCGAGTTCACCCCCGGCCAGGTCACGCTGCGCGCCGGCGGCACCGACGACGAGGGTCAGGCCGAGGAGCGCTGCGACGTCGAGTTCGAGGGCGAGCCGCTGACGATCGGCTTCAACCCCTCGTTCCTGCTCGACGGGCTGGCGGCGGTGCACACCTCACGCGCGCGGATGGACTTCACCAGCCCGCTCAAGCCCGCCGTGCTCTCCGGCGTGGCCGAGCCGGCCGCCGACGACGAGGAGCCCGCGGCCCGGGCCGCCGAGAAGGGCGCCGAGTACCGCTACCTGATCATGCCGGTTCGCCTGCCAGGCTGAAGGATGGAGCCCGGCCCCCGCTGATGCGGGCCGTGAGCGGCCGTCCTGCGCCGGCCCCGCCGCGCGTGGTGGGGGCGGGAGGGCCTTCGACGCGAGAGTGAGGACAGCAGCCGTGCAGCTGGGGCTTGTTGGGCTGGGCAAGATGGGCGGCAACATGGCGGAGCGCCTCCGCCGGGCCGGGCACGAGGTCGTCGGGTACGACCGGCACTCGGACAAGCGGGACGTGACGAGCCTCGAGGAGCTCGTCGGCGCACTCCAGGCCCCGCGGGTGGTCTGGGTGATGGTGCCCGCGGGCGACGCGACGCGGTCGACGGTCAAGGCGCTGGTCGACCTGCTCGAGGCCGGCGACGTCATCGTCGACGGCGGCAACTCGAAGTACACCGACGACCAGGTGCACGACGTGATGTGCCGCGAGAAGGGCGTCGGCTACATCGACGCCGGCGTCTCCGGCGGGGTGTGGGGCCTGGAGAACGGCTACGCGCTCATGGTCGGCGGCACCAAGGACGACGTCGCCAAGGTCCAGCCGGTGTTCGACGCGCTGAAGCCTCCGTCCCCCACGGACGAGTCCGGCCAGGAGCTGCCGGGCGACGCGGGCTTCGTGCACGCGGGGCCGGTCGGCGCCGGGCACTTCAGCAAGATGGTCCACAACGGCATCGAGTACGCGCTGATGCAGGCGTACGGCGAGGGCTACGAGCTGCTCGAGGCCGTGGACCTGATCGAGGACGTCCCCGGCGTCATCAAGTCCTGGACGCAGGGCACCGTCATCCGGTCGTGGCTGCTGGACCTGCTGGTCCGCGCGCTGGAGGAGGACCCGCGCCTGGACCGGATCCGCGGCTACGCGGAGGACTCCGGCGAGGGCCGCTGGACCGTGGAGCAGGCCATCGAGAACGCCGTCCCCATGCCGACCATCGCCGCCTCGCTGTTCGCCCGCTTCTCCTCCCGGCAGGAGGACTCGCCGACGATGAAGGCCGTCGCCGCGCTGCGGAACCAGTTCGGCGGGCACGCGGTGCAGGCGGTGCGGGCCCAGGAGGTCGAGCGGCCCGCATGAGGGAGGACCCCCCTGCCCCCCACGCCTCGCACGCCCGGCGCGGGGCCCTGCAGGGGGGCCGTCCCGGTCCCTCGACCCGGGGCTGACGTGTACGTCCGGCATCTCCAGCTCGGGTCGTTCCGCAACTGGGAGCGGGTCGACCTCGCGCTGCGCCCGGGCCCGACGGTGTTCGTCGGCCGCAACGGGGAGGGCAAGACCAACCTGGTCGAGGCCGTCGGCTACCTGGCGACCATGAGCAGCCACCGGGTCAGCTCCGATGCCCCGCTGGTCCGGCACGGCGCCGAGCAGGCCGTCGTCCGGGCGGCGCTGCGCCGGGAGGACCGCGAGCTGCTCGTCGAGATCGAGGTCAACCCCGGCCGGGCCAACCGGGTCCGGGTCAACCGGGCGCCGCTGCCCCGGCCGCGGGAGCTGCTCGGGCTGGTCAAGACGGTGCTGTTCGCGCCCGAGGACCTGGTGCTGGTCCGCGGCGACCCGGCCGAGCGTCGCCGGTTCCTCGACGACCTGCTCGTCAGCCGCACGCCGCGGCTGGCCGGCGTGCGCGGCGACTACGACCGGGTGCTCAAGCAGCGCAACGCGCTGCTCAAGACCGCCCGGCTGGCGCGCGGCGGGGCGCTGGCGACCCTCGACGTCTGGGACGGCCACCTCGTCGACCTCGGCAGCCAGCTGCTCGCCGCCCGGCTGCGGCTGGTCGCCGACCTCGTGCCGCACGTCGCCGCGGCGCACGCGCAGGTCGCCGGCCCCGACGCCCCGCCGGCCGGGCTCGGCTACACCAGCACCGTGCCGCTGGCCGGGGACGGGACGCCGATGGCCGCGGGCACGCCGCTGCCGGACGTCGCCGAGCTGGCCAACGCCCTGCGCGAGCGCGTCGCCGAGCGCCGCCAGGACGAGGTGGACCGCGGCATGACGCTGGTCGGCCCGCACCGCGACGACCTGGTGATCACGCTGGGCCCGGTGCCGGCGAAGGGCTTCGCCAGCCACGGCGAGTCCTGGTCGCTGGCGCTCGCGCTCAAGCTCGGCTGCCTCGCGCTCTTCCGGGCCGACGGCGAGGAGCCGATCCTGGTGCTGGACGACGTGTTCGCCACGTTGGACACCGACCGGCGCGCGGCGCTGGCCGAGGTCGCCCGGTCGGCGGAGCAGACGCTGATCACCGCGGCGGTGCTCGACGACGTGCCGGCCGAGCTGCGCGGCACGCGGGTGCAGGTCGCCGGCGGCGCGGCGTTCGTCGTCGACGAGAGCAGGGAGGGGGTCCCGTGACCGAGGAGCGACCGGGCCGGCCGAGCGACGTCGCCCGTGCCGCGCTGGAGGCGGCGCGCGCCGCGGCGGCCGCCCGGCCCCAGCCGACCCGGCGGCGGATCGCCGGCCCCCGGCGGCGCTGGACCCCGGCCGGCCCCAGCGCCGACGACCCGCAGCCGCTGGGCCGGCTGGTCGACTCGCTGGTCAGCGACCAGGACTGGACGGCGCACACGCGGGTCGGCACGGTCTTCGGCCGGTGGGACACGCTCGTCGGCCCGGACATCGCCGCGCACTGCCGGCCGGAGTCGCTGAGCGAGGGCGAGCTGCTGGTGGTCGCCGAGTCCACCGCCTGGGCGACCCAGCTGCGGCTGCTGGCGCCGACGATCCTGGGGAAGCTGCGCGCGGGCGTGGGCGGGGACGTCGTCACCCGGTTGCGCGTTGTCGGACCGACGGCCCCGAGCTGGAAGAAGGGTCCGCGGTCGGTCCGCGGCCGGGGCCCCCGCGACACGTACGGATAGGGACGCTCCGCCAGGAGCGGCCCGGGAGGACGGCGAGATGACGCGCGAGACGACGACGGGGCGCACGACCGGGGCGCGGCGATGAGCGACCCGCAGGACCGGGACCGGGACCGGGACGGCTTCGACGACCGCGACGGCAGCGGCTGGCGGGAGCCGGCGCACCTGGGCGAGGGCGCCCCCCGCGGCGGGGACGCCCCGCCGCCCGCGGGCCCGCCGGCCGAGCCGGACCGGCCGGCCGAGCGGCCCGCCGAGGGTGCCGGCTGGCAGCCGCCGGGCTGGGACCTGCCCGCGGCCGAGCCGGCCCGCCCCCGGGAGGGGCGGTCCGAGCCGCCGCGGGAGAGCCCGTACGAGCCCTGGCAGCAGGAGCAGGCCGGCCCGCAGGCGCCGCCGCAGGAGGCCCCCGGCCGCGGCGGCGGGCTGTTCGGGCCCCGCCGGCCGCGGCGGCCCAGCGACGTCGAGCAGGTGTTCGCCTACCAGGGCGACACCGTCGGCGCGCAGGGCTGGGCGCTGCAGCACGGCTGGGAGGTCTCCGACGGCACCGGGCCCGACGACGCCGGCCTGGCGGTGCTGCTGGCCACCGCGCCCACGCGGCTGACCCGGGACCACCGGCCGGCCGGGGTGATGCGCGGCCGCTACGGCCCGCTCGAGCTGGTCGCGTTCGACGTGGTGTACGCCGACAAGCGTCGGGTGGTGCCGGAGTACGCGATCACCGCCGCCCCGGTGCTGGCCACGGTGCCGGGCTTCCGGCTGTCGCCGGCCCGCTTCTGGAAGCACCGCACCGGCGGGCTGCTGCCGGTCCCCAGCGGCGACCCCGAGTTCGACGACCGCTGGGTGCTGCTCAGCAGCGAGGACAGCCCGCTGGTGCGCCGGCTCGTCGGCGACGCCACGGTGCGCGGCCTGCTGCTGGGCAGCGACGACGGCGACGAGTTCTGGTCCGCCCCGGCCGGCGCGGGCGGGATGTCCGGCGGCTACGTGGCCGCCATCCGGCCCGACGGGCATCGGCCCGAGCTGATCGAGCACCACGCGCGGCTGCTCGCGGCCGTCGTCGGCGCGCTCGCCGTGGCCGGCTAGGCGTCGGCCCTGGAGCCTCAGGCGGCCCCGGCGGCCCCGGCGGCCCCGGCGGCCCCGGAGCCCCAGCCGGCCCCGCCGCAGCGGCCGCCGGCGGGGCTCCGGCAGCTGCTGCCGCTGCTGCGGCCGCACCGGCGGGCGCTGGCCCTGGCCGCCGGGCTGTCGCTGGTCGGTGCGGCGGCCGCGCTCGCGCAGCCGGCGCTGGTGAGCCGGGTGATCGCGGCGGTCGGTGCCGGGGACGCGCTGCTCCCGGTGGTGAGCGCGCTCGTGCTGGTGCTCGTCGCCGGCGCGGTGCTGGGGGCGGCGCAGTCCTACGTGCTGCAGCGGGCGGCCGAGGGCGTCGTCCTCACCACCCGCCGCACCGTCGCCGACCGGCTGCTGCGGCTGCCGGTCGCCGAGTACGACCGCCGCCGCACCGGCGACCTCATGTCCCGGGTCGGCGCGGACACCACGCTGCTGCGCGCCACGGTCACCTCCGGCGTCGTCGAGGTGGCCGGCTCGGTCGTCGTCGGGGTCGGCGCGCTGGTCGCCATGGCGCTGGTCGACGTCTGGCTGCTGCTGGTCACCGTCGCCGCCGTGGCGGTCGGCCTCGCCGTCGCCGTCACCACCAGCCGCCGGGTGCGCCGGCTGTCCCAGCAGGCGCAGGAGGAGGTCGGCGCGATGAGCGCCGCGGTCGAGCGGGCGCTGTCGGCGGTCCGCACGATCCGGGCCAGCGGCGCCACCGACCGCGAGGTCGCCGTCGTCGACGCCGGCGCGACCCGGGCCTACCGGGCGGGCGTGGCCGTCGCCCGCCTGCAGGCGCTGGTCCAGCCCGCCGGCTCGATCGCCGTCCAGGGCGCGTTCCTGGCGGTGCTGGGCCTCGGCGGCTACCGCGTGGCGTCCGGGTCGATCGCCGTCGGCGACCTGGTGGCGTTCGTCCTCTACCTGTTCCTGCTGGTCATGCCGCTGGGGCAGGCGATCTCGGCGTACACCCAGCTGCAGACCGGGCTGGGGGCGCTGGCCCGGATCCAGGAGGTCCTCGCGCTCGACCCCGAGGACGACGCCCGTCCCGAGCGGGGCGGCGCCGTCGTCGCCGTCCCGCCGGTCCCGCCGGCCGGGACGCCGCTGCTCGAGCTGGACGAGGTGTCGTTCGGCTACCCGGACGGGACGCCGGTGCTGGACCGGGTGTCGCTGACCGTGCCGGCGGGCTCCCGGGTGGCGCTGGTCGGCCCCTCGGGCGCGGGCAAGTCCACGGTGCTGGCGCTCGTCGAGGGCTTCTACCCGCTCGGCGGCGGCGCGATCCGCTGGGCGGGCACCGACGTCCGCGACCTGCCGCGGGCGGCGCTGCGGGCCCGGCTCGGCTACGTCGAGCAGGAGGCGCCGGTGCTGGCCGGCACGATCCGCGACAACCTGCTGCTGGCCCGGCCCGACGCCCCGGAGCCGGAGCTGTGGGCGGTGCTCGCCGACGTGGGCCTCACCGGCGTCGTGCAGCGCTCCCCGCGGGGCCTGGACGTGCCGGTCGGCGACGACGGCGTGCTGCTGTCCGGCGGCGAGCGGCAGCGGCTGGCGATCGCGCGCTCGCTGCTGGCCCGGCCGGCGCTGCTGCTGCTCGACGAGCCGACCGCCAGCCTCGACGCCCGCAACGAGGAGCTGCTCCGGCGGACCCTGGCGGCGGCCGCGGCCGACCGGGCGCTGCTGGTCGTCGCGCACCGGCTGTCGACCGTGCTCGACAGCGACACGATCGTCGTCCTCGACGGCGGGCGGGTGGTCGCCTCCGGCACGCACGAGGAGCTCCTCGGGACCAGCTCGCTCTACCGGGAGCTCGCGGCCGCCCAGCTGCTGCTCTGAGCCGCGGCCACGATCAGCTCAGCTGATCGTGGCGCGTCCTCCCTCACGGTGTGCGGTGAGGGAGGACGCGCTGGGGTGAGGGAGGACGCGCTGCGGTGAGGGAGGACGACGGCGCGGTCCGGAGGACCGCCGATCACGCCGCGTCGGCGGCCGGCTGGGCCGGGTAGGCCTCGCCGTGCTCGGCGGCGCGGCAGATGTTGCGGATCATGCTGCCGAACACGAACCCGTGGAACGGCGCGACCGACCACCAGTAGGCGTGCCCGGCCAGGCCGCGCGGGTGGAACGTCGCCTTCTGCCGCAGCCGCGTCCGCCCGTCCTCGGCTCGTTCCACGTGGAACTCGAGCCAGGCGAGGCCCGGCACCCGCATCTCGGCGCGCAGCCGCAGCAGCCGGCCCTCCTCGAGCTCCTCCACCCGCCAGAAGTCCAGCGCGTCCCCGACGTAGAGGTCGGTCGGGTGCCGCCGGCCGCGCCGCAGCCCGACCCCGCCCACCGCCCGGTCGAGCAGTCCGCGCACCTCCCACGCGAGCGGGAACGAGTACCAGCCGGTCTCCCCGCCGATGCCCTCCACCACCCGCCACAGCGCCGCGGGCGAGGCCGCGGTCTCGCGGGTGCGCTCGTCCAGGTAGAGGCTGCCGCCGGACCAGTCGGGATCGGTGGGCAGCGGGTCCGACGGCGCCCCGGGCACCGACGCCGAGGACCAGCGGGTGGCGACCTGGTGGTCCTTGATCCGCTGGACGGCGAGCCGGACGGCGTCGTCGAAGCCGAGCAGCCCCTCGGGCGGGTCCGGCACGTACCGCGCGATGTCGTGCTCGCCGGCGACGACGGTGTTGCGCAGCGACTCCACCAGCGGCCGGGCGATCGACGCCGGCACCGGGGTGATCAGCCCGACCCAGTGGCTGGACAGCGACGGGCTGAAGAACGGCACCGGCAGGATCCGCCGCCGCGGCAGCCTGGCCACCTCGGCGTAGCGGCGCATCATCTCGGCGTAGTCCATGACGTCGGGGCCGCCGATGTCGAAGCAGCGGTGCACCTCGGGCGGCAGGCCGGTGCAGGCGACCAGGTAGCGCAGCACGTCGCGGATGGCGATCGGCTGGATCCGGCTGTGCACCCAGCGCGGGGTGACCATCACCGGCAGCCGCTCGGTGAGGTAGCGCAGCATCTCGAACGACGCCGACCCCGACCCCAGGACGACGGCGGCGCGCAGCACCACGGTCGGCACGCCGGAGCCCAGCAGGATCTCGGCGACCTCGGCCCGCGACCGCAGGTGCGGGGAGAGCTCCTCGTCCTGCGGCTCGAGGCCGCCGAGGTAGACCAGCCGGCCCACCCCCGCCTCGCGCGCCGCCCGGGCCATCACCGTCGCCGTCCGGCGGTCGGTCGCCTCGAACTCCGCGCCGGTGCCCAGGCTGTGGATCAGGTAGTAGACGACGTCGGCCCCCGCGCACGCGGCGGTGACCGCCCCGGCGTCGGCGGCGTCCCCGCGGGCGATCTCCACCCGGCCCGCCCACGGGTGGTCGCGCAGCTTCTCCGGGGAGCGGGTGAGCACCCGCACCCGGTGGCCGGCGGCCAGCAGCTCGGGCACCAGCCGGCCCCCGATGTAGCCGCTCGCGCCGGTGACGAGGCAGGTCCGCGGCGTCGGCGCGGGCTCGGGAGCGGGGGCGGCGGGGATCTCGGCCATGCGCCCGAGTGTCGGCTCCCGCGACGGCGTCCGCTCGACTCGCGGGCCCGGGCGGCCGCCCACATGATCGGGAACCGGCAGTCCGGCCGACGACGGTCGTCCCAGCACCGAGACGAGCAGGAGGCGGCGATGGCGAGCACGCAGGCGACCGAGGAGACGACCGGCAGCGGCCAACCGGCACTCAAGCGGGTGATGGGCCCGGGCCTGCTCCTCCTGTTCATCGTCGGCGACGTGCTGGGGACGGGCATCTACGCGCTGACCGGCACGGTCGCCGCCGAGGTCGGCGGCGTGGTGTGGCTGCCGTTCCTCGTCGCGTTCCTGGTCGCGCTCATCACGGCGTTCAGCTATCTGGAGCTGGTCACCAAGTACCCCCAGGCCGCCGGCGCCGCGCTGTACACGCACAAGGCCTTCGGCATCCACTTCGTCACGTTCCTCGTGGCGTTCGCGGTGATGAGCTCCGGGATCACCTCCGCCTCCACCGCGGCACGGGCGTTCAGCGAGAACGCCGCCGAGGTGTTCGAGGTCGACATCAACGGCTGGGGCATCACGTTCATCGGGCTGGGCTTCATGGCCCTGGTCGCCGCGGTGAACCTGCGCGGCGTCGGCGAGAGCGTGAAGAGCAACGTCGTCCTGACCTGCGTGGAGCTCTCCGGTCTGCTCATCGTCATCGGCGTCGGCGCGTGGGCGCTGTTCGGCGGGGACGGCGACTTCGGCCGGGTCACGGAGTTCGACACCGGCGACAAGGGCGTGCTCGCCGGCGTCATCGCCGCCACCGGCCTGGCCTTCTTCGCGATGGTCGGCTTCGAGGACTCGGTCAACATGGCCGAGGAGTGCAAGGAGCCGCGGCGGATCTTCCCCAAGGTGCTGCTCACCGGGCTGCTGATCACCGGCCTGATCTACGTGCTGGTGTCGATCTCGGCGATCGCACTGGTGCCCGCCGACCAGCTCAGCGACCCCGACACCCCGCCGCTGCTGCGGGTGGTCGAGGCCGGGGCGCCGGACTTCCCGCTGGACCTGTTCGGCGTCATCACGATGTTCGCCGTCGCCAACACCGCGCTCATCAACATGCTGATGGCCAGCCGGCTGGTCTACGGCCTGGCCAGGGAGCGGGTGCTCCCGCCGCTGCTCGGCCGGGTGCTGCCGGGCCGCCGCACCCCGTGGACGGCGATCCTGTTCACCAGCCTGCTCGCGTTCGGGCTCATCACGTTCGTCGGCGAGGTCCCCGCCCTCGGCGGGACGACGGCGCTGCTGCTGCTGGTCGTCTTCACCGTCGTCAACGTCGCCGTGCTGGTGCTGCGCCGCGACCCGGTCGACGCCGACCACTTCCGGACGCCGACGATCCTGCCCGTCGTCGGGGCGCTGGCCTGCGGTTTCCTGGCGACGCCGTTCTCCGGCCGGGCCGCCGAGCAGTACCGGATCGCCGGGATCCTGCTGGCCATCGGCGTCGTCCTGTGGCTGGTGACCGTCGCCGTCAACCGGCGCAGCGGCGGCACGCCGGCCCACCTCGACCCGGCGCACCTGAGCGGCGAGGCGCCGCACGGCCCGCGCAACTGACCCCGGCCGCAGGGCCCCAGCGGCCCGAGGACGGCGTGTCGACCCCCGGGGCTGTCCCGGTGGTGGCGGAGGTGCCGGGAGTGGCGCAGGAACGCGCTGAGGGCGTGGACGGCGGAGTTCCTGTCGGTGGACCCGGTACTCTGGAGGGCGAACACCCCCAGCAACCGGCTCAGCGCCTCCCTGCGCCCCCGAGGGCCCCCACGGCAGTGGGCCGCCCGGGCCCCCGGTTGCGCGACAGAAGGGTCCCACGTGGTCGCACGACCGAAGACGGACAGCACCACCGACAACGGCTACTCCGGTTCCTCCATCACGGTCCTCGAGGGCCTGGAGGCGGTGCGCAAGCGCCCCGGCATGTACATCGGCTCCACCGGTGAGCGCGGCCTGCACCACATGGTGTGGGAGGTCGTCGACAACGCGGTCGACGAGGCGCTGGCCGGCTACTGCGACACGGTCAGGGTCACGCTGCTGGCCGACGGCGGCGTCCGCGTGGAGGACAACGGCCGCGGCATCCCGGTCGACATGCACCCGGTGGAGAAGCGGCCCACCGTCGAGGTGATCATGACCGTCCTGCACGCGGGCGGGAAGTTCGACGGCAAGAGCTACGGCGTCTCCGGCGGTCTGCACGGCGTCGGCGTCACGGTCGTCAACGCGCTGTCCACCCGGCTGGAGGTCACGGTCTGGGCGCACGACGGCGTCGAGTGGCACCAGGAGTACGACCGGGCCAAGCCGGGCCCGCTGGAGCGGGTCGGCCCCACGAAGAAGCGCGGCACCGCGATCACCTTCTGGGCCGACGGCGACATCTTCGAGACGACGAACTACTCGTTCGACACGATCAACCGCCGCCTGCAGGAGATGGCCTTCCTCAACAAGGGCCTGACCATCGTCCTGCGCGACGAGCGGCCCGGGCACGGCAAGGCCGACACCGGCCTCTCCGACGAGGTCTCGGTCGCCGAGGAGGCGACGAGCCCCGGGCACGAGGCCGAGGCGTTCGAGCCCACCGAGATCACCTACCGGTACGACGGCGGCCTGATCGACTACGTCACGCACATCAACCGCCGCAAGACGCCGATCCACCGCTCGGTGATCAGCTTCTCGGCCGAGGGCACCGGCAAGAACGACACCGCCATGTCGCTGGACGTCGCGATGCAGTGGTCGGACGCCTACTCCGAGTCGGTGCACACGTTCGCCAACATCATCAACACGCACGAGGGCGGCACCCACGAGGAGGGCTTCCGCGCGGCGCTCACCTCGATCGTGAACCGGTACGCCGTCGAGAAGAAGCTGCTCAAGGAGAAGGACGAGAAGCTCACCGGCGACGACATCCGGGAGGGCCTGGCCGCCATCGTCTCGGTGAAGCTCGGCGACCCGCAGTTCGAGGGCCAGACCAAGACCAAGCTCGGCAACACCGAGGTCAAGGGCTTCGTGCAGCGCGTCTGCAACGAGCAGATCGGCCACTGGTTCGAGGCCAACCCGACCGAGGCCAAGACGATCATCACCAAGGCCTCGTCCGCCGCCCGCGCCCGCCGCGCCGCGCAGGACGCCCGCAAGCTGGCCCGCAAGAGCCTGCTGTCGGTCAGCGGCCTGCCCGGCAAGCTGGCCGACTGCCGCTCCACCGACCCGCGCAACTCCGAGGTCTACATCGTCGAGGGCGACTCGGCCGGCGGCTCGGCGAAGTCGGGCCGGGACTCGATGTACCAGGCGATCCTGCCGATCCGCGGCAAGATCATCAACGTCGAGAAGGCGCGCATCGACCGGGTGCTGAAGAACACCGAGGTCCAGTCGATGATCACGGCGTTCGGCACCGGCATCCACGACGAGTTCGACATCACCAAGCTCCGCTACCACAAGATCGTGCTGATGGCGGACGCCGACGTCGACGGCCAGCACATCAGCACCCTGCTGCTGACCCTGCTGTTCCGCTTCATGCGGCCGCTGGTCGAGGGGCAGTACGTCTACCTGGCCAAGCCTCCGCTGTACAAGATCAAGTGGGGCGGGAAGGTCGGCGACGAGTACGCCTACAGCGACAAGGAGCGCGACGCCCTGGTCAAGGCCGGCGCCGAGGCCGGCCGCAAGATCAAGGACGAGTCGATCCAGCGGTTCAAGGGGCTCGGCGAGATGAACGCCAGCGAGCTGTGGGAGACCACGATGAACCCCGAGACCCGGATCCTGCGCCAGGTCACGCTGGAGGACGCCGCGGCCGCCGACGAGCTGTTCAGCATCCTCATGGGCGAGGACGTCGAGGCCCGCCGCAGCTTCATCACCCGCAACGCCAAGGACGTCCGCTTCCTCGACATCTGAGGAAGGACCCCCGTGCCCCCCACCGCTCGCGAGCTCGCGGCGGGCCCCTGCACGGGGACCGGGGCGAGCGGCGACCACACGACTGAGCACTGCGACACCGAGAGAGCTGAACCGTGACGGAGACACCCTTCCGCGACCGCGTCGAGGCGGTCGACCTCCAGCAGGAGATGCAGCGCAGCTACATCGACTACGCGATGAGCGTGATCGTGGGCCGCGCGCTGCCCGAGGTCCGCGACGGCCTCAAGCCGGTGCACCGCCGCGTGCTGTTCGCGATGTACGACCAGGGCTTCCGTCCCGACCGCGGCTACGTCAAGTGCGCCCGTCCGGTCGCCGAGGTGATGGGGAACTACCACCCCCACGGCGACTCGGCGATCTACGACGCCCTCGTCCGGCTGGCCCAGCCCTGGTCGATGCGCTACCCGCTCATCGACGGCCAGGGCAACTTCGGCTCCCCGGGCAACGACCCGCCGGCGGCCATGCGGTACACGGAGTGCCGGCTCACCCCGCTGGCGATGGAGATGCTGTCGGGGATCGACGAGGAGACCGTCGACTTCCAGGCCAACTACGACGGCCGCACCCAGGAGCCGCTGGTCCTGCCGGCGCGCATCCCGAACCTGCTGGTCAACGGCTCCGCCGGGATCGCGGTCGGCATGGCCACCAACATGCCGCCGCACAACCTGCGCGAGGTGGCCGAGGCCGTCTACTGGGTGCTCGACCACCCCGACGCGGAGCCCGAGGAGGCGCTCACCGCGTGCATGGAGCGGGTGCTCGGGCCGGACTTCCCGACCCACGGCCTGATCGTCGGCCGCGAGGGCATCGAGGACGCCTACCGGACCGGCCGCGGCTCGGTGCGCATGCGCGCCGTCGTCACCGTCGAGGAGGACTCCCGGGGCCGGGTGCAGTTGGTCGTCACCGAGCTGCCCTACCAGGTCAACCCGGACAACCTGGCCGAGTCGATCGCCGAGTCGGTCAAGGAGGGCCGTCTCCAGGGGATCAGCGAGATCGCCGACGAGTCCTCCGACCGGGTCGGCCGCCGGCTGGTCATCACGCTGCGCCGCGACGCCGTCGCCAAGGTCGTGCTGAACAACCTCTACAAGCACACCCAGCTGCAGACGTCGTTCGGCTGCAACATGCTCTCGATCGTCGACGGCGTCCCGCGGACGCTGCGGCTGGACGAGCTGGTGCGCCTGTGGGTGCACCACCAGATCGAGGTCATCCAGCGGCGGACGCGGTACCGGCTGCGCAAGGCCGAGGAGCGCGCGCACATCCTGCGCGGCTACGCCAAGGCCCTCGACCAGCTCGACGCGGTCATCGCCCTCATCCGCAACAGCCCCTCGGCCGACGCCGCGCGCACCGGCCTCATGGAGCTGCTCGAGGTCGACGAGATCCAGGCCGTCGCGATCCTGGACCTGCAGCTGCGCCGGCTGGCCGCCCTCGAGCGGCAGCGGATCATGGACGAGCTCGCCGAGATCGAGGCGCGCATCGCCGACCTGCAGGCCATCCTCGAGTCCCCCGAGCGGCAGCGTCAGATCGTCCGCGACGAGCTCGCCGAGATCGTGGAGAAGTACGGCGACGACCGGCGCACCAAGTTCGTGGCGAACGAGGGCGACGTCTCCATGGAGGACCTCATCGCCGAGGAGGAGGTCGTCGTCACCATCACCCGCACCGGGTACGCCAAGCGGACGAAGAGCGACCTCTACCGGTCGCAGCGCCGCGGCGGCAAGGGCGTGATGGGTGCCCAGCTGAAGCAGGACGACATCGTCGACCACTTCTTCGTGGGCTCCACCCACGACTGGATCCTCTTCTTCACCAACAAGGGCCGGGTGTACCGGGCCAAGGCCTACGAGCTGCCCGAGGCCAACCGCACCGCCCGCGGCGCGCACGTGGCCAACATCCTGGCGTTCCAGGCGGACGAGAAGATCGCCCAGGTCATGCAGATCAAGGACTACGGGGTCGCCCCGTACCTGGTCCTGGCCACGGCGAAGGGCCAGGTCAAGAAGACCCGGCTGAGCGACTTCGACTCCCCGCGCAGCGGCGGCGTCATCGCGATCAACCTCCGCGACGGCGACGAGCTGGTCGGCGCCGCGCTGATCGACCCGGAGCAGGACCTGCTCCTGGTGACCCGCAAGGCCATGTCGATCCGGTTCAAGGCCGACGACGCCACGCTGCGGCCGATGGGCCGGGCCACCGAGGGCGTCCGCGGCATCTCGCTGTCCGCCGACGACGCCCTGCTGTCGATGATGGTGGTGGAGGAGGGCGTCGACGTCCTCGTCGCCACCGAGCGGGGCTTCGCCAAGCGCACCGGCATCGAGAACTACCCGCCGCAGGGCCGCGGCGGCAAGGGCGTGCTCACCGCCGACCCGAAGGCCCGCAAGGGCAACCTGGTCGGCGCGCTGGCGGTGCGGCTCGGCGACGAGCTGTACGCCATCACGTCGGGCGGCGGCGTCATCCGGACGCCGGTCAACGGGGTGCGGCACAACAAGGACCGCGCCACGATGGGTGTCAAGCTCATGAACTTGCCCGAGGACGTCTCCATCGTGGCGATCGCGCGTACGACGGACAACGACGAGCCCTCCGCCTAGTCTGGACGGCAGGGCAGGAGTCCCCGGGGGCCGCGCGTGCGCGGGCCCCGGGGCGTCCGGCCCCGTGATCACGATCTGACCGGTGCTCCCGGCGCCTCCGGGCGCCTCTCGGAGCGTGCCGGGCGCGGAGCAGCGGCGAGGGCCGCTGGGGAGCGGAGACCAGCATGAGCGACCGGACGCAGGGTGCGGTGCAGACCGGCACCCGGCCCGGTGAGGCCACCGACGCCCCGACCGCCGGGGTGCCCACAGGGGCGCCGGCACCCGGGGGCGCTCCGCTCGTGGCCGGCCCGGCGACCGGGGCCGGTGCCCCGCCGGCCGGGCGCAACGGCGCCACCCGCCCCGCCGGCGGCGGCGGCAAGGCCAAGGCCCGCGGTCCCCGCCGGGCCCGGCTGCAGCTGCGGCACATCGACACCTGGTCGGCGCTGAAGATCTCGCTGGTCCTGTCGATCGCGATGTTCTTCATCTGGATGGTCGCGGTCGGGATCCTCTACGGCGTCCTGTCCGGGCTCGGCGTCTTCGACACCCTCAACGACCTGTTCGGCCAGCTGGGCAGCTCGTCGGGGGAGGAGGAGGTCGTCAGCGAGGCGATCACCCCGGGCATCGTCTTCGGCGGCGCGGCCGTGATCGGCGCCATCAACATCGTGCTGATGACCGCGCTGTGCACCGTGGCCGCCTTCATCTACAACATGTGCTCCGACCTCGTCGGCGGCCTCGAGGTCACCCTCTCCGAGCGCGACTAGGACGCAGCACCCCCCTCGTCGGCGCCCTCCTGCGGGCAGGTACGCTGGTCGAGGTCCACGGGCCTGTAGCTCAGGCGGTTAGAGCGCATCCCTGATAAGGATGAGGCCGGAGGTTCAAGTCCTCCCAGGCCCACCCGTGTGCCGGTCCGCCGGCGACCACCGGTCCCCGCGGCCCCTGCCGGACAGGGGCCGCGGCGTCCTGCGAGGAGGAGCCGCGTGATCAAGAAGCTCGCCCTGGCCGCGGCGGCCGCCGCCGCGCTCGCCGCCGTCCGCCGGCGCTCCGCGGGGAGGACCGAGGCCGACCTGTGGGCGGAGGCCACGTCCGGCCCCCAGGCGGTGAGCACCCCCACCGACCGCTGAGCCCCGGCCGGTGCGGCGACCGGCCGCCGGCCCCTCGGGGGACGTAGCTCAATTGGCAGAGCACCGCCTTTGCAAGGCGGGGGTTAGGGGTTCGATTCCCCTCGTCTCCACTCCTCCTCCACCATGGTCGACCGGCGGTTCCACCGTCTCGAACCGAGGAGCGGTCCGGATGGGACTCTCCTGTGACGACGGGACGCCGCCCCCTGTCGGTCAGCCCGGGCGCTGAGCGCTGCGCAGCTCACCACTGATGCGCACAGCCGTCGCGGGAACTGCGCGTCAGGTGCCCGAGGGGTCCTCCGACGTCCCACCGACGCCGTCGACGAGCGCCTGGGCGATGTCGCGGAGCTTGCGGTTGGACCGCTGGGACGCGGCGGCGAGCAGGTTGAAGGCCTCCGCGGCGTTGCAGCGCCGCTGGCACATCAGGATGCCCTTGGCCTGCTCGATGACCGCTCGGGTGCGCATCGCGGTGTCCAGGTGCTCGGCCAGCTCGCGGGTGCTCTCGTAGAGCTGCCGGTTCTGGACGGCGATCGCGGCGTAGGAGGCGAACTCCGCCGCGACGGCCTTCGCCCGGTCGCCGAACGCGTGCGCGTCGGTCGCGTAGAGGTTCAGGGCACCGTGCACCGATTCCCTGACCGGCAGGGGAACGGACATGGAGCTGAGCGAGCCCCGCTCGACGCACTCGCGAGCGTGGCCCGGCCAGCGGGTCTCCTCGCGTGCGTCGGTGATCTCCTGGATCTCCTGGCCCACGGCGGCTTCCAGGCAGGGACCCTGACCGCGGCTGTACTGCGACTCGTCGAGCTGGATCGACAGCGGGCCGGTGAAGGCGGCACTGGCCGCCTTGTGGTGGCTGACCAGGGTGACGGAGGCCTCGGCGACGCCGGGAGTGACCTGCTTGGCGAGCTCGGCGATGTGGAGCAGCAACACGTCCATCGAGGTGTCCGCGAACGACAACCGGCCGAGCTCCGCGAACGCGCCCCGGACGTCGAACGGTTCGGGGGAGCGCCGAGGAGGCGTGGGGCTCATGGGTGGATCCGGTCCGTCGGGTCCGGCTGGTCGACGGAGGCGATCGACCCCGGAGTGAGCCCTGCTCGAGAGGAAGACCCTGGGCTGGCAGGCCGCGTCATGACCCGTCAGGTGCCGCAGTGCGGCGCGGAGCCCAACGTACTCGCCCGGCTCAGTCGACAGCCGAGGAGTGTCCCGCCACCCGCGCCCTCCGATCGCGCGGCGCCGGCGCGAGGGTGAGCCGCAGGCCCGTCCCGCACGGACGCGAGCCTCTCGTTCCTCGGCCACGCCTCGGCGATGCGGGACTCCGAGCACCTCACGGCAGGGGCAGGGCGGCCGCCACGTCCGTGCCCCGGGCGTGCATCGCCGGGGCGTCCTCGGGCAGGACGACGCCCGTGGCCACCAGGCCGGCCACGGCGTCGTCCCACAGCCCGGCGTACTCCTCCCGCGACCGGTAGAGCTGCGCGAGCAGCGCCGCGGAGTAGGCCCGCCGGCCGCCGAACACCGGCGCCGTGCCGGTGCCGCCCTTGCGCCCGCGGTGCTCGGCGACCGGCGCCGCGAGCTCGGGCAGCCGGATGCCGCCCCAGGCGTTGCCGCCCTCGTCGCGCACGATGCGGGTGGTCGGCCGCCCGGCCAGCGTGATCCGGGGCTGCGCCGGGGGCGGGGCGCCGTCGGCGAGCCACCGGTGGGTGGCCCGCAGCGCCGCCTCGTGCACCGGCCGCCAGCTCACCGGGTTGGGGCCCCACTCGCCGTCCGGGGGTGGCAGGAACGTGCGCCCGACGCCGTGCGGGGTGCCGGTGACCTCCCACACCCGGCGCAGCGGGGTGTCGGCCAGCGGCACCTGCGCGGTGGCGGTCACCTCGAACTCGCTGTTCACCACGAGCACGGGCACGTCGAGGTCGTCGCGCACGGTGGTGCGCCGGTACATCGGGTCGTCACCGGCGTCCAGCTGGGGGGCGCGGCCCTCCCACACCGAGAGCAGGAAGGCGTCGACCACCCGGTGCCGGGGGTGCACGGCGTCGGCGTAGGCGCACAGCCGCATGGCCGACTGCGAGCCGCCGAGGGCGACCACCCGCGCGACGGGCAGCCCGCCGAGCGGGTCCACGGCACCCGAGCGCCGGGGGCCCACCACCTCGGCGGCCGCGGAGAAGATGTCGAAGCAGGCCGGCTCCCCGGGGTGCAGCAGCCCGGCATAGCGGTCGGGATCGGCGTCGAGCAGCGGCGCGTGACGGGAGGCGCGGGCCCGCCGACTCGGGGAGCCGTACAGCCCGGCGATCTGCGCGCTCACGCCGACCCACGCGTGTCCGCGGTAGACCTCCCCCTCGGTGGGTGCCGGCTGCTCGACGCCGGCCGAGACGTTCTGCCACTCGAGGAACACCGTCCCGCTGAACGCGGCGGCCCCGGCGGGGCGGACGACGAGGATGCGCGTCCGGTACGGGGCGGTGCCCACGGTCTCGGCCTCCCACCGCCCGTCCGGGCTCGGGGGTGCGCCGTCGGGGTGCGCGTAGGCCGTGGCCTCGCCGTCGAGCAGGTACTCCTCGCAGACGTATCCGTGCGCCGCGAGCACCTCCGGGGGCGGCGCGCCGTACGGCGGCCGGGCGCCGTCCACCGGGCCGGCGACCTCTGCTCCGAGAACGGCGCGCATGCGGGGCAACATACGTCCGCCGTGGCTCCCCGGCTCCCCCGAGCGGGGCGGGATCGGCCTCCCCCGGGGCGCTGCGGTACGGGGGCGCTGCGGTCAGGAGCGCGGCCTCGGCCGGCGCGCGGTCGGGCCGGGCGCCGAGGGCCTGGTCCACCGTGGAGAGGGCCACCTGCGGCGCCGCGGGGAGGGTCGGCGCGCCGTCGTCGCGCGCTCGCCCGCGACGGTGGGGGCGCACGGCGGGCACCGGCATCCCGCCCGGGTGCCCCGCGACCTGCGCGTCGGTGGGAGAGTGGAGGTCGTGACCGAAGCGACCGCTCCCGCCCGGCGTGCCGTGCTGCACACCAACCACGGCGACATCACCGTCGACCTGTTCCCCGACCACGCGCCCAAGACCGTGGCCAACTTCGCCGACCTGGCCGAGGGCCGGCGCGAGTGGACCCACCCCGCCACGCGCGAGAAGACGACCGACCCGCTGTACAACGGGACGATCTTCCACCGGGTGATCTCCGGCTTCATGATCCAGGGCGGCGACCCGCTCGGTCAGGGCTTCGGCGGCCCCGGCTACCAGTTCGGCGACGAGTTCCACCCCGAGCTCGTCTTCGACAAGCCGTACCTGCTCGCCATGGCCAACGCCGGCCCGGGCACCAACGGCTCGCAGTTCTTCATCACCGTCGGCCCGACGCCGCACCTGAACCGCAAGCACACGATCTTCGGCGAGGTGGCCGACCAGTCCAGCCGCGACGTGGTCGACCGGATCGCCACCGTGGCGACCGGCCGCCAGGACCGCCCGGTGGAGGACGTCGTCATCGAGTCGGTCGAGGTGCAGCGCAGCTGACCCGGCCACCCGTCCCCGGGGGTGCGGGCCGGGGCGAGGAGCCCCCGCCCGTGCCCCCGCCGGCCAGTTGCTACCGGCACCCGGGCCGGCCCACCGGCGTCTCCTGCGTCCGCTGCGGCCGGCCCATCTGCCCGGAGTGCATGACCTCGGCCTCCGTCGGCTTCCAGTGCCCGGAGTGCGTCCGCGCCGGGCAGGCGTCCGTGCGCGCCCCGCGCCGCCCGCCGGCGGTCCGCTCGGCCGGGCGGCGCTGGGGCGTCGTCACCCTGACGCTGATCGCCCTCAACGTGGCGATGTTCGTGGCCACCGCCGTCTCCGCGGCGGTCGACGGCGCCGACCCGCTGGACAACCAGCTCTCCCCGCTGTTCGCCGACCTGCAGCTCGCGCCCGTGCTGGTGCAGGTGTTCGGCGAGGACTGGCGGCTGATCACCGCCGCCTTCCTGCACATCGGCATCACCCACCTGGCGCTCAACATGCTGGCGCTGCTGCTCTTCGGCTCCGAGCTGGAGCGCGCGCTCGGCTGGTGGCGCTACCTGTCGGTCTACCTGCTGTCGGCGCTGGGCGGCTCGGTGGCGATCCAGCTGTTCGGCGACCCCGCGCGGCCGGTGGCCGGGGCGTCCGCGGCCATCTACGGGCTGCTGGGCGGCATGGCGGTCGTGCTGCTGGCCGCCCGGCAGGACCTGCGCGGCCTGCTCACCCTGCTGGCGATCAACGTCGTCATCAGCTTCCTGCCCGGCGTCTCGCTGCTGGGCCACCTCGGCGGGCTCGTGGTCGGCTTCGTCGCCGCCGGGATCGTCGTCCTGGCCCGCCGCCGCACCGAGCTGCAGGTGCTCGGGCTGCTGCTGCTGGCCGGCGTCCTCACGGTCACCGCGCTCACCGTGCCGACGCTGTTCGTCCTCGACCTCTGAGGGCCGGCGCCCCTCAGCGCGGGCGCCGGGCCTCCAGCGCCCGCGCGACGTCCTCGGGGTCGCTGCCCAGCTCCCAGGCGGCGAGCAGGACGAGCTGACCCACGTCGTCCGGCCCGGCGGCGGTGTCCAGCTCCAGCAGCCGCGAGCGCATCCCCCAGCGCCGGATCTGCCGCACCTGCACCCGCAGCCCCGCCCAGGGCAGTTCCGCCCGGCGGGTGAGGGTGCGGACGACGACGCCGCCCGGGCCGGCCGCCAGGCGGGGCCGCAGCAGGACCGTGCGGGCCGCCAGGGCGAGCAGCAGGATCGCCGCGGCGCCGACGAGGACCCGGCCGACGGGCTCGAGCAGCAGCGCCGCCGTCCCCAGAACCAGGCCGGCGCCCGCCAGCGCCGCGGCGATCCCCGGACGTGCCGACCACTCCACAGCCCCAGCTTGCACGTCCGGGGCCGCCGTGCGTCCGGCCGGGTGTCCACAGGGGCACTGTGCGTGACCGTTCCTTCGCAGGTCAGCGGCCCGTCGGCCTCGCCATGTCGACTTCTCCACAGCTGGGTACACAGCTGGGGACAGAAGCACAGGGGTGTAGTTACGCGGGCGTCCTCCTCGTCCCATCCGCCTCAGCGGCGACGAAAGCCCAGGTCAGCGACGTCCCCTCGAACACCCGTACTCCACATCCGGTGGACAACCCTGGGTATTCAGCGCCGAGTCGACCTGTGGACAGCGACGGTGACTGTGCACAGTGGGGACGGGTCCTCGACCGGTTCTCCCCAGCCCCCGGAACGCACGAGGCCCCCGTCCCCAGGGGGACGAGGGCCTCGAGGTGGCTGCGCGGCGGGGCCGGCGATCAGCGCCAGCGCATCGACATGACCAGGCCGGCGACCATCGCGCCGAACCCGATCGCGAAGTTCCACGCGGACAGGTCGCGCATGAACGCGATCTCGTCGCCGGCGACGTAGTAGACGACGATCCACAGCAGGCCCAGGACCATGAGGGTCACCATGACCGGCGCGTACCAGCGCGGGCTCGGGGCGGCGGCACGGGCGGAGCCGGGCTGCAGGACGGTCGGCGGCGGCGTGTACGCCGACTTCTTGCGCACCTTGGACTTCGGCACCGCTGCTGCTCCCTCCGGGCACCGGTCGGTCTCCACCGGCCGGATCTCCCTCCAGCCTAAGCTGCAGGGGGCGGGCGGTGGGCCACCGACGCCGGGGAACCGCCCCGCCGGGGGTACCCCGCTCCCGCCCCGCCCGGTCAGGAGGTGCCCGTGCCCCGCGACCGCCTGCGCGCCGCGCTGGGCCGCCTGTCGCGGCCGTCCGGCCGCCCGTGGGGGCGCCGCACGGCCTGGGCCGCCCTGGTGCCCGTCGTGGCGCTGGCCGCCGGCCTGCTGTTCGCCACCTCGGGGCAGACCGCCCGCGGCACCGACCTGCGCGGCGGCGAGGTCCTCGAGCTGTCCGGGCTGATCGCCCAGCGGCGGGCGGCGCTGGCCGAGCAGACGGCGGAGGCCGCGGACCTGCAGGCGCAGATCGACCGGCTCACCGACGACGTGGCGGCCCAGAACGGCGAGGTCGGCGCGCAGCAGTCCGAGGGTGACGGGCTCACCCTCTCCGCCGGGATGGTGCCGCTGACCGGGCCGGGGCTGCGGATCGTCCTGGACGACGCCCCGCGCCGGCCGGACGGCTCCCTGCCGCGCGGCGCCCGGCCCGACGACGTCGTCATCCACCAGTCCGACGTGCAGGCCGTGGTCAACGCCCTGTGGGCCGGCGGGGCGGACGGCGTGGCGATCATGGACCAGCGGCTCATCGCCACCAGCGCCGTCCGCTGCGTCGGCAACGTGCTGCTGCTGGAGGGGCGCACCTACTCCCCGCCGTTCCAGATCGCCGCCGTCGGCGACGCGGAGGCCTTCCTCAACCAGCTGGCCGCCTCCCCGCAGGTCGGCGTCTTCCAGGAGGCGGTGGCCGCCTTCGGGCTGACCTTCTCGGTCCGCCGGGCCGAGACCGTGGCGCTGCCGGCGCACAGCGGCATCCCCACCATGGAGCACGCGACCCCCGTCGACTGACCGGGACGCCGGGCGCGGGCCCGGCTGGTACACAGGACCGGTGAGCAGGCCGGTCCTCGTCGTCGACAACTTCGACAGCTTCGTCTACAACCTCGTCCAGTACCTCGGGCAGCTGGGGGTGCGCTGCATCGTGCGGCGCAACGACGCGGTGACCGTGGACGAGCTGCCCGACCTCGACGCGGCCGGCGTGCTGCTCTCCCCCGGGCCGGGCACCCCGGCTCAGGCGGGGGTCACCGTGCCGATGGTGCGCGCCGCCGCCGAGGCCGGGACGCCCGTGCTCGGTGTCTGCCTGGGCCACCAGGCCATCGCGGAGGCCTTCGGCGCCGAGGTGGTGCGCGCGCCCGAGCTGCTGCACGGCAAGACCAGCCCGGTGGTGCACGACGGCGTCGGCGTGCTCACGGGCCTGCCCTCGCCCTTCACCGCCACCCGCTACCACTCGCTCGCCGTGGACCTGGCCACCGTGCCCGACGAGCTGGAGGTCACCGGGCACACCCCGTCCGGCGTCGTCATGGCGCTGCGCCACCGCGAGCTGCCGATCGAGGGCGTGCAGTTCCACCCGGAGTCGGTGCTCACCGAGGGCGGCCACCAGATGCTCGCCACGTGGCTGGCCACTTGCGGGCAGGCCCCCGACCCCGCCCTCCTCGAGGCCGCCGCCGCGGGCGCCCGCCGGCTGTCGACCGTCAGCGCCTAGCGTCCCCCGGACGCACAGAGGGGCTCCACCCGGCCGGGTGGTGCCCCACTCCGCGTCTACAGGGGACGGCGTCAGTTGCCGCCGCCACCGCCACCGCCGCCACCGCCGCCGCCACCGCCGGGGCCGCTGCCGGTGGTCGGCTGGACGATCAGCAGGATCCGGTCGCCCGGCTCCACCTCGGTGCCCGCCGGCGGGTCGGTGCGGATCACGGTCGCGTCGTCCGGGGTCGCCTCGGCGCCGCTCGCGTCGACCACCGCGATGTTGGTGAAGCCGGCGTCCTGGAGCACCGCGTACGCCGCGTTGGCGGGCGCGCCCTGGGTGACCGACGGGACCGCGACGGTCTCCGGCTCGGCCGGGCCCGTCGACACCCGCAGCACGATCTCGGTCTCCGCGGTGGCCTGCTGGCCGGCGGCGGGGGTGGTGCCCAGGACCGTCCCGGCGGGCTGGTCGGACTCCTCCTCCTGCGGCGTGACGTTCGTGAACCCGGCCGCGCGCAGCGCCTGCGTCGCCGCGGCCTGGTCGCCGGACACCGGGGGGATGGGCGCGTCGCCGTCGGACACGGACAGGGTGACGTCGGTGTCCGGCGGGACCGCGGCGCCCACCTCGGGGTCGACCGCGACGACGGTGCCCTCGGGCGCCAGGTCGTCGATGCTGTCGGTGTTGACGTTCCCCGTGAAACCGGCGTCGTCGAGCTGCGTGCGGGCGGTGTCGACGGTCTGGTTGACCACCGGCGGCACGGTGACGGTGTCCGGGCCGACGCCGACGACCAGGTCGACCTCGCTGCCCTCGTCGACCTCCGCCCCGCTCGCCGGGTCGGTGCTCTGCACGAGGCCCTCCTGCGCCTCGTCCGAGACCTCCTGCGGGGTCACCTCGTCGACGACCAGCCCGGCCTCCTCGATCGCCGCCCGGGCGTCGGCCTCGGTCATCCCCACCAGCCCGGCCGGCACGGCGACGGCGGTGGCGGCCGGCGGGGTGTCGTCGTCCCCGCCGCCGAGCAGCAGGGCGACCGCCACGACGGCGCCGACCAGCACCACCGCCGCCACGACGGCGGCGATGATCCGGTTGCGCTTGCGCCGGCGGGCGGCCTCGTCGTCGTCCCAGTCCCGGCCCGCGGCACCCGGCGCGGCCGGGATGCCGCCGATGACGGCGGTCCGCTCGCTGTCGCCCAGGACCGGGGTCGCCTCGACCTGCTGGCCGGCCAGGGCCCGCAGCAGGTCGTTGCGCATCTCCGCGGCCGACTGGTAGCGGTTGGCCGGGTTCTTGCTCATGGCCTTGAGCAGGATCGCGTCCAGCTCCGGCGGGACGGCCGGGTTGATCGACGACGGCAGCCGCGGGTCCTCGCGGACGTGCTGGTAGGCCACCGACACGGGGGAGTCGCCGGTGAACGGCGGCGCCCCCGTCACGAGCTCGTAGAGCAGGCAGCCCAGGGAGTACACGTCGGAGCGGGCGTCCACGCCCTCGCCGCGGGCCTGCTCGGGGGAGAGGTACTGCGCGGTGCCGATGACGGCCGCGGTGGAGGTCATCGTGGCCGCGGAGTCCGAGACCGCGCGGGCGATGCCGAAGTCCATGACCTTGACCGACCCGGCCGGCGTGATCATCACGTTCCCGGGCTTCACGTCCCGGTGCACGATGCCGTTGCGGTGGCTGAAGTCCAGGGCGCCGCAGATGTCGGCGGCCAGGCTCATCGCGCGCTGGGGCGCCAGCACGCCCTCCCGGCGCAGCACGTCGCGCAGGGTCTCGCCCTCGACGTACTCCATGACGATGTAGGGCGTGTTCCCCGTCGGACCGCGGTCCTCGCCGGTGTCGTAGACGGCGACGATCGCCGGGTGGTTCAGCGACGCGGCCGCCTGCGCCTCGCGGCGGAACCGCACCTGGAACGACGGGTCGCGGGCCAGGTCGCTGCGCAGCACCTTGACGGCCACCTCGCGGCCCAGCCGCAGGTCGCGGCCGCGGTGCACCTCGGCCATGCCGCCGCGGCCGAGCACCCCGCCGATCTCGTAGCGCTCTCCGAGCACCTGGGGGGTGGTCATCGCAGGTCCTCTCGGGCGGGGCAGGCGTGCAGACGGTGCGGGTGGACGGGTCCGCCGGGCAGCGTACTGAGCGGGACGGAGGGGTTCGGGACGGCGCGAGGGAGCCCGCTCACCCGCCCGCACCCTGGGCCACAGGCGACTCGGCAGCCCCGCCCTGCGGCGCGGCCGTCGTCTCCGGCGGCAGGGTGGTACCCGGGGCCGTGGGCGTCGGGGTGGGGGTCGGCGTGGGGGTCGGCGTGGGGGTCGGCGTCACGCTCGAGGGCGTCGTGACGGAGGTCGACGGGGCGCTGGGCGTGGGCGCATCCCCGCCGCCCGTGTCGCCCTCGTCCCCGCCGCCGGTGTCCCCCTCGTCGCCGGTGTCGCCCTCGTCCCCGCCGGTGTCCGGCTCGGCCGGCGACCAGTCCTCGGGGGTGTAGAAGAGCGTGATCGGCGTGTCCGCCGGCACCTGCCCGGCGGCCGGGGTGAAGGCCGCGACCTCGTCCGCGTTCAGCTCCTGCCCGTAGGCGGCCAGCTGGTCGGCGGAGGCCTCCTCGCGGGTCACGTTCGTGAACCCGAGGCCCTGCAGCCCGGCGGTCACCTCGTCGACGTCCTCGCCGAGGATGGCGTCGGCGTCCAGCGGGAGCGTGGCCACCGGCGCGGCGGAGCTGGCCGACGTCGAGGTCGCCGCGCTGCTGCGCGAGCCGCCGCCGCCGTCGCCGTCCCCGCCGCTGAACACGATCCAGGCCAGGCCGGCGAGCAGCGCGACCAGCACGAGCGCCGCGACCACCCACAGCCACCGCTTGCGGCCGCCGGCGCGCTCGGCCGGCCCGTCGTCGTGCCACCCGCCGCCGTCGGTCGGCGGCCCCTGCAGCGGCGGCAGCGGCCGGGCGGAGGTCTGCGCCCCGGTCGCGGCGGCGGCCGGGGCCGCGTCGAGCACCTGGGTGCTCGGCTCCTCCTCGGGCGCCGCCCCGGCCGCCCCGGCCCCCTCGGGCATGGCGACGACCTGGGTCGCGGCCACCGCGGCGGCGGCCACGCCCGTCCCGGCCGGCGCCCGGCTGCCGACGGCCGCGGCCACCGCGCGGATGGCGGCGGCGAACGCCGCGCCGTCGGAGAACCGGTCCTCGGGCTGCTTGTGCAGCGCCCGCTCGAGCAGCTGCCGGACGGCGAGCGGCACGTCGGCCGGCAGCGGCGGCGGCGGCCGGTTGATGTGCGCCAGCGCGATGGCGACCTGGGAGGTGCCGTCGAAGGGGCGGACGCCGGTGAGGCACTCGTAGCCGACGACGCCGAGGGAGTAGACGTCGGAGGCGGCGGTGACCTCGAAGCCCTGGGCCTGCTCGGGGGAGAGGTACTGGGCGGTGCCGACGACCATGCCGGTGCGGGTCAGCGGCGTCGCGTCGCGCGCGCGGGCGATGCCGAAGTCGGTCAGCTTCACCACGCCGTCGGGCCGGACGATCAGGTTGCCCGGCTTGATGTCGCGGTGAACGACGCCGGCGGCGTGCGCGGCGGACAGGCCGTCGGCGGCCTGGCCGATGACGTGCAGCGTCCAGTCGACGGGGAGCCGGGTCTCCTCGTGCAGGATCGTCACCAGCGGCTGGCCCTCGACCAGCTCCATGACGAGGAAGGCCAGGCGCTGGCCGGGGTTGCGCTCGTCGTCGGCCTCGCCGTAGTCGTAGACCGAGGCGATGTTCGGGTGCGACAGCGCCGCGGTGTGCCGGGCCTCGTTGCGGAACCGGGCGACGAAGCTCGGGTCGCCGGTGAACTCGCTGCGCAGCACCTTGGCGGCCACGACGCGGTCCAGCACCCGGTCGCGGGCCCGCCAGACCTCGCCCATGCCGCCCGTGGCGATGGGGGAGGTGATCTCGTACCGCCCGGCGAGGACGGTGCCCGTGGAGAGCGCCATCAGTCGCCCTGCCCCTCGAGGTAGGCCTGCATCACCTGGCGGGCGATCGGCGCGGACACGTCGCCACCCGTACCCCCGCCGTTGGCCACGAAGACCGCCACGGCGATCTGCGGGTCCTCCGCCGGGGCGAAGCCGATGAACCAGTTGTGGTCGGGCCCGGCGTTCTCCGCCGTCCCGGTCTTCCCGGCGACCTCGAAGCCGGAGATGCGGGCGGCGCGGCCGCTGCCGTTCTCGACGACGCTGACCATCATCTCGGTCAGCTGGTCGGCGACCTCGGGCGTGACCGCCTCGGACAGCTCGTCGGGGTCGGTCTGCTCGATCACCGTGAGGTCCGGCGCCCGCAGCTGGTCGACCAGGTACGGCCGCATCACCGTGCCGTCGTTGGCCACCCCGGCGGCCACCATGGCGGCCTGCAGCGGGGTCATCCGCACGTCCTGCTGGCCGATCGAGGCCACGCCCAGCTGGGCGTCGTTCTCGGGGTCGCCGATGCTGCTGCCCGCCGTCTCCAGCGGGATCTCCAGCCCCTCGCCGTCCATGCCGAAGGCCTCGGCCATGTCGCGGACCCGGTCCTCGCCCAGCTCGATGCCCAGCAGCGCGAACGCCGTGTTGCAGGAGATGGTGAGGGCGTCGATCAGCGGCTGCTGCTCGCTGCTGCTGCACCGCGAGCCGCCGAAGTTCTCCAGCGTCGTGGACGTGCCGGGCAGGGTCAGCACGTCGGGGGCCGGGATGACGGTGTCGGGCGTGTACTCGCCGCTGGCCAGCGCCGCCGCCGACACGACCACCTTGAACACCGAGCCGGGCGGGTAGTTGTCGTTGATCGCCCGGTTGAGCCGCGGGTCCTGGTCGGCGGCCTCGAGCTGCGCGGCGTAGTCGCGGATCGCCGCCCCGTCGTGGCTGCTGAGCAGGCTCGGGTCGTACGTCGGCGTGCTCGCCAGCCCCAGCACGGCGCCGGTGGAGGGGTCGAGCGCCACGACGGCGCCGGTGACGCCCTCCAGGCCGGCCATGGCGGCCTCCTGCACGCCGGCGTCCAGGGTGAGGACGACGTCGCCGCCGGAGGGGTCGCGCCCGGTGAAGATGTCGGCCAGCCGGCGGGTGAACAGCCGGGCGTCCTCGCCGGTCAGCACGTCGTTCTCGGCCTGCTCGATGCCGCTGGCCCCGTACAGGAACGAGTAGTAGCCGGTGACCGCGGCGTACAGCGGGCCCTGCGGGTACTGCCGCAGGTAGGTCAGGTCGTCGTCCGTGGCGACCGACGTGGCGACCTCCGTGCCGTCGACGACGATCGAGCCCCGCTGCCGGTCGTACTCCTCCACGATCACCCGGCGGTTGCCCGGGTCGGAGCGCAGCTCCTCGGAGCGGACCACCTGGATGTAGTTGACGTTGACGATCAGCAGCGTGAAGAGGACGAGCACGCTGATCGCGACGCGCCGCAGGGGTGCGTTCACGGCCGCACCACCTCCGTCGGGGCCTCGCCGATCGTCGCGCGCGGCGGCGCGCCCGGCGGCACCGGCGGGGTGGCCGGACGGCGGGCGGCGTCGCTGATCCGCACGAGGATCGCCAGCAGGGCGAAGTTCGCGACCAGCGACGAGCCGCCGTAGGCCACGAACGGCGTCGTCAGGCCCGTCAGCGGGAGCAGCCCGGTGACGCCGCCGAGGACGACGAACACCTGCCAGGCGATCGCGAACGACAGACCGGCGGCGAGCAGCTTGCCGAAGGCGTCGCGCACGATCAGCGAGCTGCGCAGCCCGCGCTCGACCAGCACCAGGTAGACGATGATCACCGCGACCAGCCCGAACAGGCCGAGCTCCTCGCCGATCGCGGCGGCGATGAAGTCGCTCTTGGCCACCGGGACCTCGTCCGGCCGGCCGCCGCCGAGGCCGGCGCCGAACAGGCCGCCGGTGCCGAGGCCGAACAGCGACTGGACCAGCTGGAAGCCGCCGGTGTCGCGGTAGGCGAAGGGGTCCAGCCAGGTGTCGACGCGGACCCGCACGTGCCCGAACAGCTGGTAGGCCAGGAAGGCGCCGGCGGCGAACAGCCCGACGCCGATGACCAGCCAGCTCGCCCGTTCGGTGGCGATGTACAGCATCACCACGAAGATCCCGAACAGCAGCAGCGAGCTGCCCAGGTCGCGCTCGAAGACCAGCACGAGGATCGACAGGCCCCAGGCGACCAGGACCGGGCCGAGGTCGCGGCCGCGGGGCAGCTCCAGCCCCATCACCCGGCGACTGGCCAGCGCCAGCACGTCGCGCTTGTCGACCAGGTAGGCGGCGAAGAAGATGATCAGGCAGATCTTGGCGAACTCGCCCGGCTGGATGCTGAAGCCGGCCACCCGGATCCAGATCTTGGCGCCGTTCACCGAGGAGATGGACGCCGGCAGGAGCGCGGGCACCGCCATGAGGAACAGGCCGACCAGCGCCAGGGTGTAGGCGAACCGGGCCAGCAGGCGGTGGTCGCGCACCACGAGCAGCACCGCGACGAACAGGCCGACGCCGAGGGTCGCCCAGACCAGCTGGACCGGGGCGTCCTCGCGGGTCGCGGCGGCGCCGACCTGGTCCCCGGCCAGGTCCAGCCGGTGGATCATCGTCAGGCCCAGCCCGGTGAGCAGCGCCACGGCGGGCAGCAGCAGCGGGTCGGCGTAGGGCGCGAACCGCCGCACCACCAGGTGCATCACCACCCACAGGGCCGTGAACCAGCCGCCGAAGGTGGCCAGCTCCGGGCGCAGCGAGCCGGTGAGCGTGATGTCGACGACGGACTGCGCCGCCAGCGTGATGACGACGGCGAACGCCAGCATCACCAGCTCGGTCCCGCGCCGCGTCGGCACCGCGCCGGGGGCGCCCGAGCCGGCCGACCGGGGGTCGGTGGTCGGGCCGCCCATCACTCCGCCTCCCGGCAGTCCCGTCCCGGGCCGGACGACCGCGAGGTCCCGTCCGCGGAGGACGACGACGAGCTGGTGTCGAGGGACTCCCCGAAGGCACCGGGGGAGGACGGGGACGGCAGGAGCGGGGACGGCGCGGCCGGCGTCTGGCTCGGGGTGGGCTCCGGCTCCTCCTCCTCGCACTTGGGCAGCGTCTGCTCGCGCAGCATGTCCACCCGGTCGTCGGCGGCCTGGCGGTCGTCGACGGTGATGCCGTCGGTGACCTTGCCGGCCAGGTCCTGGCTGAGGTCGGACACCGCGATGCCGGAGTCGGACTCCTCGCGGTACAGGTCCAGGCCCAGCACCGAGGCGTTGATGCCGCGGAAGACGGCGACGGTGTCGGTCTCCTCGTCCACGCCGACGAACCAGTGGTCGAACACCCACACGTAGGCGCCGACCGCGGCCGCGGCCAGCACGACCAGGGCGGCGAGGGCGGCCCACCAGCGCCGCCGGGTCCGCCGGCGGTCCGGCGGCGGGGCGCTGGACATCGGCGTGGCGGCCGCCGGCGGCGTCGGCGGCGGGTCGTGCAGGGCGGCGCGGCCCGCCGCGGAGTTCGGGTCGACGGCGCGCTGGCCGACGTTGGCGCCGGCGGCGCCGTCCACGACCGGCTCGGTGTAGGCGCCGGTGCCGTCGTCCTCGACGACGTCGGCGACGATCACCGTGATGTTGTCCGGCCCGCCGCTGCGCAGCGCCAGCTCGACCAGCCGGTCGGCGCAGGACTGCGGGTCGGGGTCGGCGAGGGTGATCGCGATGGTCTCCTCGCTGACCACGCCGGACAGGCCGTCGGAGCACAGCAGGTAGCGGTCGCCGGCGCGGGCCTCGCGCATGGAGAGGTCCGGGTCGACGTCCTGGCCGTTCAGCGCCCGCAGCAGCAGCGACCGCTGCGGGTGGTGGTTGGCCTCCTCCTGCGTGATCCGGCCGTCGTCGATCAGCGTCTGCACGAACGTGTCGTCGTGGGTGATCTGGGTCAGCTCGCCGTCGCGCAGCAGGTAGGCGCGGGAGTCCCCGACGTGGCACAGCGCCAGTCGGCCGCCGGCGAACAGCACGGCGGTGAGGGTGGTGCCCATCCCCTCCAGCTGCGGCGACTCGCGGATGACCTCGCGCAGGTGCTCGCTGCCGTCGAAGACCGCCGCGCGCAGGGCCGCGAGCATGTCGCTGGGCGGGGCGTCCTCGTCCAGGTGCTCCAGCGCCGCGATGACCACCTTGCTGGCGACGTCACCGGCGGCGTGCCCGCCCATGCCGTCGGCGACGGCGAGCAGGCGGGGGCCGGCGTAGACGGAGTCCTGGTTGTTGCCGCGGACCAGACCGCGGTCGGACCGGGCCGCGTAGCGCAGCGCGAGGGTCATCGGAGCGGGCTCCCCTTCACCATGTCCACCGGTTCGCTCCCGCGGGCCGCTCCGCTCCCCGCTCGTCCCTCGCTGCGATGTCCACGCCCCTGCCCGCTCACGACCGCAGCTCCAGGGCGGTCTGGCCGATGCGGATCGGCTGGCCGGGGGCCACCAGCAGCGGCCCCTGCACCCGCTGCTGGTCCAGGAAGGTGCCGTTGGTGGAGCCCAGGTCCTCGACGTACCACTGGCCGCCCCTGTTGGTCAGCCGGGCGTGCCGGGAGCTGGCGAAGTCGTCGGTGAGCACGAGGGTCGAGTCGTCGGCCCGGCCGATGAGGATCGGCTGGTCGCCGAGCGTGATCCGCGTACCCGCCAGCGGGCCGGCGGTCACCACGAGCGCCTTGGGGCCCTTGCTCTTCCGCCTGCCCGGCGCCGCGGCGCGCGGGGGGACGGCCGCCACCCGGCCGGCCCGGCCGCCGAAGAGGTCGGCGCGGACCACGCGGAACGCCGCGAAGATGAACAACCAGAGCAGCAGCAGGAAGCCGAACCGGAAGATCTGCAGGACGATCTCGGCCGTCACGGCGTCGCCGTCCCGCCGGGGTGGGAGTCCGAGGCCCGCGTCACGAGCCGTCCTGCCGGTACACCAGCACGGAGTGGCCGATGCGGATGACGTCGCCGTCGGCCAGCGCCTGGCGGGTGATCCGGCGTCCGTTCACCAGGGTTCCGTTGGTGGAGCCGAGGTCCTCGCAGTGGGCGACGCCGCTCTCGAGGACGACGTCGACGTGCTTGCGGCTCACCCCGGTGTCGGGCAGCCGGATGTCGGCGTCGGTGCCCCGGCCGATCACGTTGCGGCCGGTGGTCAGCTCGTGCCGGGTGCCCGGGCCGTCGACGACCAGCACGTGCGTGACGCCCGGCCGCGACCCCGCCCGCCCGACGACGGACGACGGGTGCTGGCGGCCGGTGTCGGTGGCCATCCGCCCGGGCAGCGGCGGCAGCGGCGGCACGCCCTCGGCGGCCAGCGGCGGCGCGGCGGGCGCCACGCCCAGGGCGTCGGCGCGCGAGGCGGGGCGGGCCGGGTCGGCCACGTGCGAGCCGACCTCGAAGACGCCGGTGCGCAGCGACTCGTCCAGCTGCAGGCGCACCTGCACCTCGCCGAACAGCTGGTACCCCTCGCCGGCGACGTGCTCGGCGACCATGTCGGCCAGCTCCGCGGCCAGCTGCTCGGACCACTCGGCCAGGTTGTCGAAGTCGGCCCGGCCCAGCCGCACGTCGTAGACGTTGGGCGCCAGGACGCGGCCCTCCCCGAGGACGGAGCGCTGCTCGTCGGCCTCGCGGGTCAGGGCCTTGGCGATCTCGGCGGGGTGCACCTTGCCCTTGAAGAGCCGGGCGAAGGCCAGCCCGACCATCCCCTCCAGGCGCCGCTCGAAGCGCTGCAGCACACCCACAGTCGCTCCTCCAGAGTCGTTCGGCGCCGACGTCGGTCCACCCGTGATCGTAGCCGGGCGCGCAGCGCGGGACCGATCAGGAACGCACGACTCCCCGGGCCGACCCGGCGGGGACCACCCCCTGACCAGCCCCCTCGAGCCGGGCTGCTAATGTCGTCGACGCGTCCGGGCAAGTGGCGGAATGGCAGACGCGCACGGTTCAGGTCCGTGTGTCCGAGAGGACGTGGGGGTTCAACTCCCCCCTTGCCCACCAGCACGAACGAGCCGGCCCCTCCGGGGGCCGGCTCGTCCGTCGTTGCGGGGGGTCCGGCTCAGCCGCCGGCCTTGACCGCCAGCACCGGGCAGTCGGCGTCGAGCAGGATGCGCTGGGCCTGGCTGCCGAACAGCAGCTTGCCGGTGGGGGAGCGGCGGCGCAGGCCGATCACGACGAGGCTGGCGCCGAGCCGGTCGGCGGCGTCCACGACCTCCTCGGCGGCGTCCCGGCCGCGCACCAGCTGCTCGACCTCGAAGTCGACCCCGGCCGAGCGCAGCCGCGTGCCCAGCCGCTCCACCTCCCCCTCGTCGAGGAACTTGGGGTCGTTGCTCGCATCGCTCTGGCCCACGTTGACCAGGTGCAGCCGCTCACCCCGGCGACGGGCCTCCTCGAGGGCCGCGTCCAGGGCGGCCTGTCCTTCAGCACTCGGCACGTAGCCGACGACGACGGTCATGCGGCGCAGCATAGGGACGACGACCGGGCTCACCCCCCTCGCGCGACGCCCAGCCCGGCCTCCCGGGCGCGCACGACCGCCTCGGCCCGGTCGCGGACGCCCAGCTTCGCGAACACCGAGGTGATGTGGTTGCGGACGGTCTTCTCGGAGAGGAACAGCCGCCGGGCGATCACCGCGTTGGGCAGCCCCTCGGCGATCAGCCCGAGGACCTCGCGCTCGCGGTCGGACAGCTCGGGGAACGGCCGGGCGACCACGCCCGCCCCGGCGGCGAAGAACGCCCGGAGCCGTTGCGCCACCCCCGCCCCGTAGACGGCCTGACCGTCGGCCACCGCGGCCAGCGCGCGGCCGATCTCCGCCTGACCGGCGCCCTTCAGCACGTAGCCCAGGGCGCCGGCCTGCACCGCGGCGAAGACGGCCTCGTCGTCGGCGACCATGGTGAGCACCAGCACCCGGACGTCGGGGTCCGCGGCCACCAGCTGCCGGGTGGCCTCGATCCCCGACAGGCCCGGCATCTGCACGTCCATGAGGACGACGTCGGGCCGCTCCCGCCGAACGGCCGCCACGGCCCCCTCCCCGTCGGCGGCCTCGGCGACGACCTCGACCCCGAGGTCCTCCAGCAGCACCCGCAGGCCCTGGCGGAAGACCGGGTGGTCGTCGGCGACGACGGCCCTCACGACCGCGCCCCCGCGAGCCCGGGTGCTTCCGCCGCCGCCGGCCGCGGCAGGGTCGCGCGCACGCGGGTCCCGCCACCGGGGCCCGGCCCCACGTCGCAGCGGCCGCCGAGCTCGGCCGCCCGCTCGCGCATCGACGCCAGCCCCACGCCCGCCGTCCGGCCGGCGGACAGCCCGGCCCCGTCGTCGGTCACCTCGACCACCACCCCCTCCTCCGAGGCGGAGACCGCCACGTGCACCGCGCCGGCCCGGGCGTGCCGGACGGCGTTGAGCACCGCCTCCTGCGCGATCCGGAACACCGCCACCTCCAGGGCCGCCGGCAGCCCGGCCAGGTCGCCGTCCCCGCTCACCGTCACCTCGGGGGCGCCGTCGGGCAGCACGCCCGCGCCGGCGCGCAGCGCGCCCAGCAACCCGAGGTCGTCCAGGGCCGGGGGCCGCAGCCCGTGCACCAGCCGCCGGACGTCGTCCACGGCCCCGGCCGCCTGCGTGCCGGCCAGCGCGACGAGCCGCCCGGCCCGGTCGGCGTCCCCGCGGCGCAGCGCCGAGCCCGCCGTGTCCAGCGTCATCACCACCGCCGACAGCTGCGGGCCCAGGCCGTCGTGCAGGTCGCGGCGCAGCCGGCGGCGCTCCTCTTCGCGCGCGGTGACCAGACGCTCCCGGGACTCGGCCAGGTCGCCGGTGAGCCGCAGGGCGTAGGCGGCCGCCGCGAGCCGCCCGGCCAGGGCGGCCAGCAGCCGGTCGTCGGCCGGGTCGAGGGCGCCGGCCCCGGCGCGGGGCGCCGCCTGCAGCCGGCCGACCTGCTCGCCGTGCAGCACCAGCGGCACGTCGGCGGCCACCGGCGCGGCCCGCCCGGCCTCCTCGCGGACAACGCCGCCGCCGGGCAGCCGGACCTCCACCGCGGCGCCGCGCAGCCGCAGGCCCGAGGCGATGGCCGCGGCGCCGGCGTGCAGGGCCTCGCGGGGGTCGGCGGCGGTGCGCAGCGCCTCGTCGACGCGGGTGAGCAGCGCGTACGGCTCGCCGCGCTGGCCGTGCAGCAGCCGGTCCACCAGGCGCTGCACCCGCGCGCGGGCCGGGGCGAAGGCCAGCGCCACCGCGAAGGCGGCGACGAACGGCGCGGCGTCGCGCCGCTCGCCCAGCAGCGCGCCGGCCCACCCGACGACCGCCGCGTAGACCAGGGCGGTGAGCCCGAACAGGAGGCCGGCGACCAGCGTCCGGTCGACCAGCACGTCGATGGCGTAGAGCCGGTACCGGAACGCGCCGACGGCCAGCCCGGCCGGCACCAGCAGGACGGCGACCGAGACGCCCCACCCCGGGGTGAGGAAGGTGGTCGCCACGGTGGCCACCACCCCGTAGGCGGCCCAGGCCAGCTGCCGGCGGGCGACGCCGTCGGAGCGCCGGACGCGGACGGCGAGCGAGGCCAGCCCGGTGGCGACGAGCGCGGCAACGAGCAGCGGGAAGCCCGGCAGCTCGAACGGGTCCCCGGTGTCGAGCGGCAGGGCGAGCAGGAGCGTCGTCCCGGCGGTGACGGCGAGCGCGGCCCCGACCGTCCAGCGCCACGGGCCCGGCAGCGGTGAGCCGGTGGGCAGCACCTGCGGCAGCACGGTGACGGCCAGCAGCAGCGCCGGCGCCCACGACCAGCCGCGCAGCCAGCCGGCCATCCCGCCGTCCCCCGTCCACTCCGACCACGAGGTGGCGAGCACGTAGCCGGCCGCCGAGACCCCGATGGCCAGCAGCAGCCAGCCGAGCCGGCGGGCGGCCGGGAGGCCGACCAGGAGCGCGCCGGCTACGGCGAACGAGGGCGCGGCCACCGGCTCCGGCGTGCGGAACAGGTCGGCCAGCCAGTCCCCGCCCGTCGCCACCGGCAGCACGACCGCGGTGGCGGCGGACAGGACCGCCGCGACGGCGAGCAGCCGGGCGGCCCCGAGGGCCACCCGGCTCCCGCCAGGGCGCTGCAGCACGACGGCAGAACCTACTGCGCCGGGGCCGCCGGTCAGGCCGTTCGCGCGACGACGTCGTCCGTCCGGGGGGACCGGAGCAGGTGGGCGGCCAGGCCGAGGGCGCCGGCCAGCCACAGCCAGTGCGGGTCGACCGGGCCGACGGCGCCCACCGAGAAGTCGAGCAGCACGAAGACGAGCCACGCAGCGGGGATCCAGCGGGGCACCGCGCCGGTCACCAGCAGGCCGACGGTCAGCACGACCATCCCCAGGAGGGAGCCGGCCAGGAAGGGCAGCAGGAACAGCAGCAGGAACAGCGGCGACGCCTCCACGTCGGTGAGCAGCGCGGCGGCCGCGGCCGGGTCGTCCGCGGCGGACGCCGGGACCTGCAGCAGACCGAGCAGGTGGACACCGACGAACCCCCACATGCCGGCCGCGAGCAGGGTCCCCGCCACCGCGGCGGCGCGCCGGGCGCGGGTGGCCAGCAGCCGGGCGGCGGCGAGGAAGGCGATCACCATGAACGGGATCGCGAGCGTGCCGGCGACCAGCCGGGTGGTGAACAGCGGCAGGTGGTCGGCCACCAGGGGCAGCTGGTCGGCGACGTCCTCCGGCCGCTCGGGCAAGAACTGCAGGAGCACCGCCTCCGCGGTGTTGAGGACCGCGCCGACGACGAGGCCGGCCACCGCCAGGCGACGGCCGGGCAGGGCGGCGGGGGCCGGCGCGGGCGGCGCCGGCAGCGGGCGGACGGGGTGGGTCGTGCTCGTCACGGGGAGACCTCCGGTACGCGGCGGGCTCCTCCCGCCGGGGTGCACCGACCCTCGCCGGGGAGCGGTCCCGGGCGGATGGGAGGACGGTCCCCTCCTGACCGGGACCCCCGGCGTCAGCGCGGGGCCTTCACCGCCAGCACCGGGCAGTCGGCGTTCAGCAGGACGCGCTGGGCCTGGCTGCCGAACAGCAGCTTCCCGGTGGGCGAGCGGCGGCGCATGCCGATGACCAGCACGCTGGCGCGCACCCGCTCGGCCTCGGCCACCAGCTCCTCGGCGGCGTCCCGGCCGCGCACCAGCTGCTCGATCTCGAAGTCGGCGCCGGCGAACAGCAGCCGGTCGGCCAGCCGGACCCGCTCGCCCTCGTCGAGGAACCGGGGGTCGTTCGCCGCGTCCGGCTCGCCGACGTTCACCACGAGCAGCGACTCGCGACGGCGGTCGGCCTCGGCCAGCGCCGCCTCGAGCGCGGCCTCCCCGACCGGCCCCGGCACGTACCCGACGACCACCGTCACGGTCGGAGCATAGGAACGCCGGGACGGCGCCGCACGGGCCCGCGCCGGCCGGCCCCGGCGCGGCTCACCCGGCCGCCAGGTCGGCCGGGTCCGGGCGGCGGGCCACCAGCACCGAGCAGGCCGCGGAGGCGGTGATCGCGTCGGCGGTGGCGCCGAGCGTCCGCCGCCGGAGGGGACCGGCGCGGCCCGCGCTGCCGATGGCGACGAGGTCGGGCCGCTCCTCGTCCAGGGCCCGGAGCAGGCTGGTGCGCACGTCGGCGCCGGGCTGGGTGACCCGGCGGACGACGTCCCCGGCCGGGGCCACCACCGCGGCGGCAGCGTCGACGGCGGCCTCCGGGTCGACCCCGCGCTCGCACACGGCGAGCACGGTGACCCGGACGTCGCCCAGCCACGGCAGCCGGGCCAGCGCCTCGGCGGCCGCCTGGGCGTGGCCCGAGCCGTCGACGCAGAGCACCACCTGCCGGACGGGGCGGGCCGACCGGACGATGACCAGCGGCACCAGCGGCCGGTGCGCCGACAGCAGCCAGTCGACCGTGCTGCCCAGGTGCATGCGCTTGAGGAAGTGCCGCCCGCGCGGCCCGACGGCCATGAGGGCCGCGCCGGTGCAGGAGTCGAGCACCACGCGGGGGTCCCCGTCGGCCTCCAGGTGCTCCACCGTCGTGCCCGGGCCGGGCGTGAACAGCTGCCGGCCGGGCACCGGGGGCGCCGGCCGCAGGCGCCCCCGCTCGCCCGGCGGCGGGCCGCTGGTCACCGGGTGGGCGCAGACGACGGAGATGCGCCAGCCCGGCCACCGGTGGTTGTTGACCCACAGCCAGACGACGTCGCACGGCGGTGACCCGTCGTCGCCGACGACGAGCTGCGGACGAGGGTCGCTGTCCACGGCCGGCTCCCGCTCAGGTGGTCAGGCCGCGGCGGCCGTCGGGGTCCTCCGGACCGCGGCGCCCCTCGGTCAGGGTCTGGGCCAGCAGGACCGCACCCCAGGGGCCGACCACCCAGATCGGCCACGGGTAGATCCAGTCGCCGGAGGCCAGCGAGGTGACCAGCCAGATCGTGACGACGACGACCGCGGTGGACGCCCAGCTGGTCCAGGCGGCGGCGCGGGTGCCGCCCCACGCCGCCCAGCCCCAGCCGCCGGCCCCGCACTGCCCCCAGCCGACGGGTCCGGCGGCGCGGGCCGGCGCCGGAGCGGCGGGCCGGGGCGCGGACGGCGTCGCCGGCTGCAGCGGCGGCAGGTCGGCGGTCAGCTCGTCGAGCTCGCCGTAGGTGCGGGACGCGTAGGCGCGCGACAGCCGGTCCTCGTACTCGGCGACCGTGAGCCGGCCGGCGGCCATGTGCTCGCCCAGCAGGCCGGCCAGCGCGGCACGGTCGGCGTCGGCGGCGCGGAGGTGCGGCTCGGGCATGCCGCCAGTCTCGCCGTCGAGGGCGCCGGCTGACCACTGACGGACGTCACGGATCCCCCGTGCGGAACCGCCCCATCGCCCGGGCTCGCGGGGGTCAGCCCGCGGCGGGGGCGGCCTCCCGGGCCAGGTGCCGGCCGATCACCATGCGCTGGATCTGGTTGGTGCCCTCGAAGATCTGCATGACCTTGGCCTCGCGCATGTACCGCTCGGCCGGGTGGTCGCGGGTGTAGCCGGCGCCGCCGAGCACCTGGACGGCGTCGGTGGTCACCTTCATCGCCGCGTCGGTGGCGACCAGCTTGGCGATGCTCGCCTGCCGGGCGTAGTCCTTGCCGGCGTCCCTGCGGCGGGCGGCGGCCAGGTAGGTGGCGCGGGCGGACTCCACCGCGGCGGCCATGTCGGCGAGCAGGAACGCCACGCCCTGGTGGTCGACGATCCGCCGGCCGAACGCCTCGCGCTCCAGCGCGTAGGCGACGGCGACGTCGAGGGCGGACTGGGCCAGCCCGACGGCGACCGCGCTGACGCCCAGGCGGCCGGAGTCCAGCGCGGCCAGGGCGATGCCCAGCCCGCGGCCGGGCTCGCCGACCAGCCGGTCGGCCGGCACCGGGACGCCGTCCAGCCGGATCGCGGCGGTCGTGGAGCCGGTGAGCCCCATCTTCTCCTCGGGCCGCGCCGCGGAGAACCCGGCGAGGTCGGGGGTGAGGTGGAAGCAGGAGATGCCCTGCTCGCCGTCGTCCGGCGTCCGCAGGAAGGTCGAGTAGAAGTCGGCGTGCCCGCCGTGGGTGACCCAGGCCTTCTCGCCGGTGGCGGTCCAGCCCTCGTCGGTGGCCTTCGCCTGCGCCCGCATCGCGGCGGGGTCGGAGCCGGCGTGGGCCTCGGAGAGGCAGTAGGCGCCGAGCAGCCGGCCGCCGACCATCTCCGGCAGCCACTCCCGGCGCTGGGCCTCGGTGCCGAACCGGTCGACGGGGAAGCAGGCGAGGGTGTGCACGCTGACGCCGAGCGCGACGCTGGCCCAGCGGGCGGCCAGCTCCTCGACGACCTGCAGGTACACCGCGTAGGGCTGGCCCCCGCCGCCGACGTCCTCGCCGAACGGCAGCCCGAGCAGGCCGGCCTCGCCGAGCAGCGCGAAGACCTCGCGGGGGAAGCGCTCCTCCCGCTCGTACCGCGCCGCCCGCGGCGCGAGCTCGCCGTCGGCGATCTCCCGGGTGAGGGCGATGAGGTCGGCGGCCTCGGGGGTGGGCAGCTCGCGGTCGACGGGCACGGAGGCCTCCGTCCGGGTGGTGGGACAGTACTGCGGACGGTACCGCAGTACTGTCCGCCGTCCTGGGGGATGCTGTCGCGCCGAGCCGGGAGGTGGCATGAGCGCAGAGGCCTCGACGACGGCCGAGCCCGCGGAGGGCCGGGTGCTCACCGCCCGCCAGGCCCAGTTGCTCGACCAGCTCGAGGAGCTCTTCCTGGCCGAGGGCTTCGCCGGCTTCACCCTCGACGACCTCGCCGTCCGCCTGCGCTGCTCCAAGAGCACCCTCTACACGCTCGCCGGGAGCAAGGAGCAGCTGGCCGCGCGGGTCGTCCGGCACTTCTTCCGCAAGGCCGCGGCGGCGGTGGAGGCGCAGGCGGTGGACGAGGACGACCCGGCGCTGCGCGTCACCGCCTACCTCGGCGCCGTGGCCGGGGCGCTGGCGCCGGCCGGCCCGGCCTTCCGCCGGGACCTCGACGGCTTCGCGCCCGGGCGCGCGGTCTACGAGCGGCACACCGCCCTGGCCGCCGAGCGGATCCGCGAGCTGGTCGCCGAGGGGGTGGCCGCCGGCCGGTTCCGCCGGGTGCACCCCGCGCTGGTCGCCGACACCGTCACCACGCTGATGTTCCGCATCGGCCGCGGCGACACCGGCCGCGCCACCGGGCTGAGCGACGCGGCCGCCTACCGGGAGCTGGCAGCCCTCCTGCTGCACGGGATCACCCTGTGAGGATGCCGGCGTGACGACCTCGACCTGCGCCATCGGCCCGGCCGCCTGGGACGACCCGGAGGTGCGCGCGCTGACCGCCGCCCAGCAGGTGGAGCTGCGCGCCCGCTACGAGGGCGACACCGAGCCCGGGACGCCGCCGTCGGCCGCCGACGTGGCCGTGGTGCTCGTCGCCCGCGACGCCGGCGGGACGGCGATCGGCTGCGGCGCGCTGCGCCCGCTCGAGCCGGGCGCGGCCGAGCTGAAGCGGATGTACGTCGTCCCGGCGGCCCGCGGCCGCGGGGTGTCGCGGCAGCTCCTGGCGGCGCTGGAGGCGGCGGCCCGCGACCGCGGCTGGACCACGCTGCGGCTGGAGACCGGCCCCCGGCAGCCGGAGGCGATCGGCCTCTACGAGAGCGCCGGCTACCGGCCGGTCGGCGCGTTCGGGGTCTACGTCGACGAGCCCGACGCCGGCTGCTCGCTGTACTACGAGCGGGTGCTCGGCCCCGCCTGACGCCCGGCGAAGCCTGCACAGTCGTCAGCATCGCGGCCTGACGGCGACGAGTGTGCAGATCTCGCCGGCGGGGTGCGGGAGGCTGACCCGCACCCCACCCTCGCCCGAGCACCGGAGGTCCCCGTGGGCACCGTCGTCCGCATCCCGTTCGAGGTCACCGGCTGGGAGCCCGAGCCGCTCGCCCTCGGCGGGCCCGGCCCGGTCGCGTTCGGCCGGGTCACCCTGCGCAAGACGTTCACCGGCGCGCTGACCGGCACCAGCGTGGTCGCGATGACCTCGACGGCGGTCGGCACCGACCCGGCCGGCTACGTCGCCGTCGAGCTGGTCACCGGCACGCTGGAGGGGCGCGGCGGCACCTTCGTGCTCCAGCACGCGGGCGTGGTGGACGGCGCCGACTCCCGGGCGTCCGGCGTCGTCCTGCCGGGCACCGGCACCGGCGAGCTGACCGGGCTGCGCGGCACGGTCGAGCTGACCCACGAGGAGGCCGGGGCGGTCCTGACCCTCGACTACGAGGTGGGCTGAGCCGGCGCGGGTGTGGTGGGCTGGCCGCCATGAGCGTGCCGACCCACACCACCTGGCCCCCACTCGAGCCGGTCGACGTCGAGCTGGTCAGCGGCGACGCGCGGCTGGCCGTCGACCTGCGCGGCGGCGGGATCCGCGCGCTGGCCGTGGCCGGCTGGGACGTCGTCGACGGCTACCGGGCCGGGACCGTGCCGGCGGGACGCCGCGGCGGGCTGCTGCTGCCCTGGCCCAACCGGCTGCGCGGCGGCCGCTGGAGCTGGGCCGGCCGCGACCTGCAGCTCGACGTCGTCTCCGCCGGCACCCCCACCGCCATGCACGGCCTGCTGTCGTGGCAGCCGTTCGCCGTCCTCTCCCGGTTCTCCGACGCGGTCACCGTCGGCACCACGCTCGAGCCGCGGTCGGGTTATCCGTTCCGGCTGCTGGTCGCGCTGGACTACGCGCTGGGGCCGGACGGCCTGACGGTCACGCTGCGCGTCCGCAACGCCTCGGCCGAGCCCGCGCCGTTCGGCGCCGGGATGCACCCCTACCTGGCCGTCGGGGCGCGGGAGGACGGCGACGTCGGCGCCGCCGAGCTGACCCTGCCCGCGCGCACCGAGCTGGTCACCGACGGCGGCCTGCCCACGGGGGAGCGGACGCCGTTCGACGGCGCAGTGGGCCGGCTCGGCGACCGGGCGCTCGACACCCCGCTCACCGACCTGGACCGCGACGCCGACGGCTGGGCGCGCGTGCGGCTGCGCGGGCCGGCCGGCGAGGTGGAGCTCGCCGTCGACCGGTCCTGGCCGTGGCTGCAGGTCTTCACCGGCGACACCCTGCCGACCGGCCAGCGCCGGCGCAGCGTCGCCGTCGAGCCGATGACCTGCCCGCCGAACGCCCTCGCCGACGGGGCCGACCTCGTCGTCCTCGAGCCGGCCGCCACCTGGTCGGGCAGCTGGACGCTGGCCTGGACGCCGGCGGCGTGATGCGGGTCGCCGAGCTGTGGCGGTACCCCGTCAAGTCCCTGCAGGGCGAGCGGGTGGCCGCCGCCGACGTCGGGCCCGAGGGCCTGGCCGGCGACCGGCGGTGGGCGCTGTTCGACACCGCCACCGGCATGGGCCTGACCGCCCGCCGGGTGCCCGACCTGCTGTTCGCCTCCGCCCGGCTGGCGCTCGACGGCGGGGTGCGGGTGGTGCTGCCGGACGGCACGGTCGCCGCCGACGACGCCGCCCTGTCGGCCTGGCTGGGCCGGCCGGTGACGCTGCGCGCGGCGGCCGAGGCGACCGGCGCGCGGACCTACGAGAACCCGTTCGACGTGCGGGACGACGGCGAGTACGGCTGGGACGCCTTCGACGGCGCGGGCGGCGCGTTCCACGACAGCAGCCGCGCGCGGCTCTCGCTGGTCTCGACCGGGACGCTGGGCGGCTGGGACCGGCGGCGCTTCCGGGCCAACGTCGTCCTGGCCGGGGCGGGGGAGGACGAGCTGGTCGGCCGGCGGGTGATCCTGGGGACCGCCGAGCTGGACCTCGTGCAGCCGATCCCCCGCTGCGTCATGGTCACCCGGCCGCAGCCGGGCGGCATCGGCCGCGACACCGGGGTGCTCAAGGCCGTGCACCGCGAGCGCGGCGGCGACCTGGCCGTGGCGGCGCTGGTCGCGGTGCCGGGCACGGTCGCCGTCGGCGACGAGCTGACTGCGCGAGGATGAGCCGCGTGCGCACCGTCTCCCTGCGGCCCGGCGAGGAGTCCATCCGGCTCGGCCAGCTGCTCAAGCTCGTCGACGCCGTGCCCACCGGCGCCCAGGTGAAGGACGTGCTGGTCACCGGCGCGATCCGGGTCAACGGGGAGGTCGAGGACCGGCGCGGGCGGCAGGTCCGGCGCGGCGACGTGGTCTCGATCGAGGGGGCCGAGGACGTGCACGTCGGGTGACGGCCTCGGGAGCACCGCAACGGGGAACGAGCGAGGAGCGGGACCCCACCGGGAACGGAGCGGCCGGGTCGGCGCCCGGGCCCGGTTCCACGTGGAACCGGGTCGGGACGGCGCCGTGGCGCGCGCCGCGCTGGCCGGCCGGGGCGCCCGCCGGCCCCGACTTCGCCGCGATCCGCGCCGAGTTCGACGTCCCGGAGGACTTCCCGCCCGAGGTGCTGGCCGAGGCGGCGGCGGTGGCGGCCGGTCGGCCGGCGCCCGGCCTCGACGCGACCGGCCTCCCCCTGGTCACGGTCGACCCGGCCGGCAGCCGCGACCTCGACCAGGCGGTGCACCTGCGCCGCGACGGCGACGGCTACCGGGTCTCCTACGCGGTCGCCGACGTCGGCGCCGCGGTCGGCCCGGGCGGGGCGCTCGACGCCGAGGCCCGCCGCCGCGGCCAGACGCTGTACACCCCGGACCGGCGGGTCCCGCTGCACCCGCCGGTCCTGTCAGAGGGCGCGGCGAGCCTGCTCCCCGGCGAGGACCGCGCCGCCGTCCTCTGGACGATCCGGCTGGACGCCGACGGCGAGGTGCGCGCGGTCGACGTCCGCCGCGCGCGGGTCCGCAGCCGGGCCCAGCTGGCCTATCCGGACGTGCAGCGCGCCGCCGACGCCGGGACGCTCCCCGAGCCGATCGCGCTCCTCCCCGAGCTCGGCCCGCTGCTGCAGCGGCGGGCGGTGGAACGCGGCGCGGTGGAGCTGGGCACGCCGGAGCAGCAGGTCGAGCGCGGCCCGGACGGCGGCTGGACGCTCACCACCCGCGGCGACCTCCCGGTCGAGGGCTGGAACGCCACGATCTCGCTGCTCACCGGCCGGTGCGCCGCCGCGTTGATGCTCGACGGCGGGGTCGGCCTGCTGCGCACCCTGCCGCCGCCGGCGCCCGAGGCGGTGGCCGCCCTGCGCCGCCTCGCCCCCGCCCTGGACGTCGACTGGCCGCGCGGCGCGAGCCCCGGCACGGTGGTCGCCGGGCTCGACCCGGCCCGCCCCGGGCACGCCGCCTTCCTGGAGGAGGCCGCCGCGCTGCTGCGGGGCGCGGCCTACACGCCGTTCGACGGCGCGCCGCCGGAGCAGCCCGGGCACGGCGGCGTCGGCGCGCCCTACGCGCACGTCACCGCCCCGCTGCGGCGGCTGGTCGACCGGTTCGGCACCGAGGTCTGCCTGGCGCTCGCCGCCGGGCGGGAGCCCGACCCCGCGGTGCGCGCCGCGCTGCCCGAGCTGCCCGGGCTGATGACCGCCTCCGACCGCCGGACCCGGGCCGTGGAGCGGGCGGTGGTCGACGCGACCGAGGCCTGGCTGCTGCGCGACCGGGTCGGGGAGGTGTTCGACGCGGTGGTCGTGGACTCCGAGGGGACCCGCGGCACCGTCGTCCTCACCGACCCGGCGATCCGGGGGCGCTGCACCGGGCCCCTGACCCCCGGCACCCGGGTCCGCGTGCGCCTGGCCGAGGCGGACCCCGGCCGGCGGTCGGTCCGGTTCGAGGCGCTGCTCTGACGCCGTCGGGCAGGATGGGCCGGTGAGGATCGCCGTCGTCCAGCACGACATCGTCTGGGAGGACCGGGACGCCAACTTCGCCCGGCTCGCGCCGCAGGTGGCCCGCGCGGCCGCCGCCGGCGCCGAGCTGGTGCTGCTGAGCGAGACGTTCTCCACCGGCTTCTCCATGACCCCCGGCATCGGGGAGCCCGAGGGCGGCCCGTCCGCGGGCTTCCTGCTCGAGCAGGCCGCCGCGCACGGCGTCTGGGTCGCCGGGAGCTGCCCCGAGGTCGCGCCGGGCGGGGACCTGCCGTTCAACTCGTTCGTGCTCGCCGGACCCGACGGCACGGTGCACCGCTACCGCAAGCTGCACCCGTTCACCCACGGCGGCGAGCACGAGCGGTTCCGGGCCGGCGACGGGCCGGTCACCGTCGAGATCGGCGGCCTGCGGATCACCCCGTTCGTCTGCTACGACCTGCGCTTCGCCGACGTCTTCTGGCGGGCGGCGCCGGAGACCGACGTCTACCTGGTGACGGCGAACTGGCCGGCCGCCCGCCGGCTGCACTGGCAGACCCTGCTGCAGGCCCGCGCCATCGAGAACCAGGCCTACGTGGTCGGCTGCAACCGGGTGGGCGCGGCGGGCGACGGCACCGAGCACGCCGGCGACAGCCGCATCGTCAGCCCGATGGGCGAGCTGCTGGCCACCGCGGCGGGGGTGGAGACCGTCGTCCTGGCCGACGTCGACGCCGGCGAGGTGGCCGCCACCCGCGACCGGCTGCGCTTCCTCCCCGACCGCCGCACCTGGTAGCGCCGCACCTGGTAGCGCCGCACCTGGTAGCGGGGTGGGGGGGGGGGGGGGGGGGGGGGGGGGGGGGGGGGGGGGGGGGGGGGGGGGGGGGGGGGGGGGGGGGGGGGGGGGGCGGGGCGGGGCGTCGGGCGCGGGGGGCGCGGGCGGGGGGGG